>NZ_JBSFYQ010000016.1:147688-159716 GCF_053599855.1 Micromonospora sp. NPDC005161 | reverse complement strand
TGCTCGGGTGTCCGGGGGATGTAACCGTGCCGGCCCGGCGGGTGTTCCCGGCGGTCGGCGGCTACGGGGGATGTAACCGTGGCGGCCTGGCGGGTGTTCCCGGCGGCTGCCGCACCGGGCCTGGGGGCCGCGGTGATCTGCCAGGTATAACCACCCCGACCGGCCCCCGATTCCACCCTGCGGGTGCCCCCGACCACGGGACGCCCACCCCGATACCGGACACCCACCCCCAGCCGCGCCGATCACGAACCAGACATTCTGCCCTCGCGGGTCTCAACCCGGCCGGGTCCACGATCCGCGCGATCCCCGGGACACTGCCGCCTGCCAACACGCCGAGGCCGCAACCGCCCCGAGGTCAGGACGGCGTTCCGGGCGGGCGAGGCAGCAGGCATTCGAGCCCGATACCTGTGAGGCATAAATATGACTCTGAGGTATCAAGCTCCTTGGTGCGGATGCCGCCCGCGACCGGGCCGGTCTCCCGTCACGGAGACCGGCCGTCGATCGTGCGGTTACCGTTCGGCGGTTACTAGGTTCGCAGCCACCAGACGACGTGATTGTTGGACTCGTCCGGGTCGAGCGTGTCGCCGTGGATGTCGGTCGTGAAGCCCCATGGGATGGCGCACGCGTCCATCCTGAACGAATAGGTGAGCTTGACGCTTTCGCCGCGCTCCAGGCCGCGGTACCCCCCGTTCTCCGCCGGGTCACCCGGGGTGTCCAGCCAGTAGGGCGAGTCGTACGAGCCGTTCGGCAGGAAGGCGCCGCCGCGCCACTCCAGGTAGAACCGGCCCGAGGTGTAGGTGCTGTGGTTGGTGACGGTGAAGGTCACCGACACCTTCATCAGCTTCCCCTCGCAGGGCCCGGACACCGGCGTCGCCACCGGCGTGGCCACGGTCAGGCCCAGGTCAGCCGGACGCACCCGGGGCGGGAACGCCGTCGGCCCGCCGACGTGCGCGAACCACGAGCCGTTCCAGGCGAACGACCGGTCCTGGCGCCGCTGGTCGTCCGGGGCCCGGGTGTCGGCGACGGTGACTGTCACGCCACCCCGCGACCGTGCGGTGACCTTCACGATGGCCGGCGTCGACTGGTCGGTCGCAGCGACCCGGCCGAGGGTGATGATTGTCCCGTGGTCGTCCCGGTCGAATGCCACCACCTGCTCCGCCCCGTACCCGCAGCGCAGCAGGGCGGCGGTCTCCGCCTCCGGGTCGTCGTCCAGGTTGGTCCGGACCATGTCGACGACGCCGACTCGGGCTCCGCTCACCTCGGCCGTGGGTCGTAGCGTGACCCGTCCGCTGGCGCAGGTGACCTCGGGCGAGCCGTTCCACTGCCACTTCGGTACGCCGACCGGCGCGGCGGTCAGCTGAGCGAGGCTGATGGAACGGTCGGGGGGCGCCGAGGTCGTCAGCGCGGCGCTCGGGGTCGAGGTCGGCGTCGGTGTCGGTGTCAGCGACGGGCTCGCGGCCGGCGTGCTCGGCCCCGCGGTCCCGCTCGCGGTGGCGTTCGCGCTCGCCCCGGTCGCGTCGGGCTGCCCGCGTCCGGTCCCCATGAACACCCCGACCGGCAGAATGGTCGCGAGTCCCGCGGTGACGAGCACCGTCGTGACCCGCATTCTGCGTCGTTGGCTCACCGTGTCCCGTACCCCGCCCGGCGCGCGTACAACGGTGCCCGCCTCCGAGGTGAAGTTCGAGAACGCTCGGTCGACGAGTTGCTCGTCGTCGTACTCACTCATCACAGGTCTCCTCTCAGTTGCTCGGCCAGCGCCGCACGTCCGCGGCTCAGCCATGACTTGACGGTTCCTTCGGCCACGCCCTCCTGAACGGCGATCTCGCCGACGGACAGCTGGGCCATGTGGTGCAGCACCACCGCTCGTCGATGCCGGGGCGGCAGCGTGGCGAGCGCCCGGACCAACGCGACCCGGTCGGGGTCCGGTCCGGCCACGACCACCTGGCGCTGTCCGTAGAGGAAGGCGTGGGCCGTCCGCCGCACCCGGAACCGGCTTTTCGCGAGGTTCCACGCCACCCGGCGCACCCAGCTGGTGGGGTCGTCGTAGGCGCCGATCTTCTTCCACCGCACGAAGGCGCGGCAGAAGGCCTCCTGTACCAGGTCCTGCGCCTCGGCCAGATCACCGATGTAGGCGTACAGCTGTAGGGTGAGGCCCTGGAACCTGGCGCGGTAGAACTCGTCGAAGTCGGACGGTTGGGTGCCGTCCGGTGTCAGGACCATCGGTGGGGCCACCATGACATCACGCGCCTCTCTTCCCCGTTTGCGGCTCTGCGCGGCCGTCGGACCACACACGCCCGGGAGTTGACATCGGTTGCGGGCGTCGTCGGCCCGCGTCAGGTTCCCGACAGCTGCGGGTCATCGCAGGCGCGAGTGTGCAACTGCACGACCTGCGGGACGCGGTCTGCGTCTGGGCCAACCGGTACGGTCAGCGGGCCTGGCTGCGGCAGCTCGATCCACCGGCGGACGGGGAGATGGAACGGGCGGTGCTCCGTACGATCGCGCGGCTGGACGGCACGCCGTTCCCGTCCACCGCGCAGTTGGCCTGGCGCTGGGTGCGCGGTCGGGTGCCGGCGTTGCCGCGACCCGGTCGGCCGGCGCCGCCGTCGCCGTCGGCCTCGTTGACGGGTGGGTCGCCGGCCGCGCGGGACCGGGCTCTGGAGACGGCGTACTGCGCCGAGGTGGTGGCGGTGACCTACGAGGCGATGGGGTTGCTGCCCGCCGGCCGGCGTCCGAACTGGTACGACCCGGGGCGGTTCTGGAGCGGGGACGACCTGGGGCTGGCCGCCGACGCGCGGCTGGGTGCGGAGATCGAGGTCCAGGTTCCGCCGCGCTGAGGTTTGACCTGCCCGGTGACCGGCAATTGCTGGGCCGTGAAAGCCTCCACCGATCTCGACGCGCTGACCGACTTCTTCGACCGGTACGGCGTGGCGTTGACCTCCGGCGACCTGCCGGCCATCGCCAGCTGCTACGCCCTGCCCGGGTTGGTGGTGGCCGACACCTACAGCTTTTCGTTCAACTCGCCGGCGGCGGTGGCGCTGTCCTTCGTGGGCGCCGCACCCGACTACCAAGACCGGGAACTGGTGGCGGCGCACGCCCAGATCGAGGACGTGCAGCCGATGTCCGCGCTGCTGACCATGGTGGCGGTGGAGTGGGAATTCCTGGACAGTCGGGGGCAGGCGGTGCCGGGGGAGCGGTACAGCTACCTGCTGCGCACCACCGGTGAGGGGCCGCTCATCTCCACGGTTGTCCGGACGGCCTGACCAACCGGTGCGATCGAGCCGTTTTCCGCTCCGGGTCGGCTGGTCGGCCCGATCCGTACCCGCCCGGTTTCCGGTCTGGCCTGTGCTGGCTACGCTGGCGCGTCGGCGGGGACGAGGGGAGACCTGATGGCGATGCGGCCGGACGGTGCGGAGGGTGTGCGGGCGGCGCGGGTGCTGGCGTCGGTGCCGTGGATCGTGGTGCTGCTCGGCGTCTGCGCGCTGGTGGTGTTGTTGGTGGTCGCGCTGCTGTCGTTCCGTACCCGGGAGCCGGAGCCCATGTCGCAGGCCGGGCCGCCGGTGTTCCTGCCGACCGCGTCGGCCACGCCGACGCCGACTCCGACTCCGACTCCGGCCGGGGCGGAGCCGCGCACGGCGTCGCCGCGACCGACCCGCAGCAGCCGGGCGCCGTCGCCACGGGTCAGCACCAGCTCGCCGGCTCCGGGTCGGACGTCCACCCCGGCGGCGTCGGCGGTGCCGCTCGGTCCGGCCCAGGAGACGGTCACCGCCCGGTACCAGGTCGGAACGGACGGGTGGGACGGGACCGAGGCGGTGCTGTCGGTCACGAACGCGTCGGGTGGGTCGCTGGACTGGCGGGTGGAGCTGTCGTACGACGACGACGTGCGGAAGCTGCGGATCAGCGGCGACTCGGGAGTTTCGGTGTCGGCGCGCGGGGACGGCGAGTTCGTGCTGCGCGGCACCCGTTCCCTGGCCCCGGGTGACAGCCGGACGCTGCGGCTGCGGCTCGGCTGGGGCGACTCGGGGGAGCGACCGGACCGGTGCACGGTCAACGGGGTCGACTGCCAACTCGGTTGACCTGGTGCCCGGCCGGCGGGCCTCCGGTGCCGCCGCCGGAGCTTCCGGGTCCGACCGCCGGTGGCTACGCTGCCCGGACGGCCCCCGTTGAGGGAGGTACATGTCCGGCATGCGTCGCGCCCCGCGACCGTCCCGTGGTCCGGCCGCTGTCGCGTCGTCGCCCTGGATCGTGGTGTTCGCCGGCGTCGTGGTGATGGTGGTCCTGCTCTTCATTGCCCTGGGCGCGTATCGCGGACGTAGTCCGGCGCCGAACGACGCATCGGCGCTGCCGCCGGCGCTGCCAGTTCCGCAGCGTCCGGTCCCGCCCACCGTCACGGCACCGACACCCCCGAGATCGTCGGCGCCGCCGTTGCGGCCCGGGTTGTCCCCGCGCGCGAGTGGGCTGCCCCCGAGCGCGCCGGCCGGGTCGCGACCGCCGACGGCCGGTCGGCCGGGCGGGCCGACGTCGAGCGGGCCGGCGACGCGGCCAACGCAGAGCGCGCCCGCGGTGACTGGCCGATACCGGGTCGTGCAGAGCTTCGACGGGGGTTTCATCGGCGAGGTGCTGATCGTCAACCGGGCCGTCGAGGACCGGGGGTGGACGGTGCGGCTGGACTTCGGCGGTGGGCGGCTGGTGACCACCTGGGTGGAGGGAGTGCCACAGGGGACGGTGCGGCAGACCGACGGCGGCTTCGCGTACGCCAGCGGGGTGGACGTGCCGGCCGGCGACTCGGCGTTGTTGCGGTTCCACCTGGAGCGGGCGTCGACCACGCCGCGGGGGTGCACGGTCGACGGGGTGCGCTGCACCGGATTCTGACCTGGACGGTCGTCGGTGGACGTACGCCTGGTGACGGGTGCTTCCGCAAGGCGACTGCTCTGTTACGACTTTGTTTGCAAGGTATTGCAGATTGTTTCGGCAAGGGTTAGCGTGCGGCCAATCACGACCAGAGGAAGGCCGTCGATGAAACCCCCGCCGACACCGCGCACCGCCCTGCTCGCCCTCGCCTCCCTGCTCACCCTCACGCTCGTCGGCGGCCCGGTCGCGGTGCGTCCAGCCGCCGCGGACCCCCGGCCGTCCGGCACCGACCCCCTCGCTGTCGCAGGCGCCGCCCAGTGGCGCGGCGAGCCCACCGCCGAGGAACTCCTGAAGGCGGGCACCGACACCGCCCGCGCCGAACAGTTCTACTTCGTCCTGCCGGACCGGTTCGCCAACGGCGACCCCCGTAACGACCGGGGTGGCCTTTCCGGTGACCGGCTGCGCACCGGCCTCGACCCGACCGACAAGGGCTTCTACCACGGCGGCGACCTGAAGGGCGTCATCGACAAGCTGGACTACATCCAGGGGATGGGCACCACCGCCATCTGGCTCGCCCCGATCTTCAAGAACCGGCCGGTGCAGGGCTCCGGCGACGACGTCTCGGCCGGCTACCACGGCTACTGGATCACCGACTTCACCCAGGTGGACCCGCACTTCGGCACCAACGAGGAGATGAAGCGGCTGGTCAAGCTCGCCCACCAGCGCGGCATCAAGATCTACCTCGACGTGATCGTCAACCACACCGCCGACGTCATCAAGTACGCCGAGAACCGGTACGCCTACGTGGACAAGGCGACCTCGCCGTACACCGACGCGCAGGGGCGGGCGTTCGAGGACCGTAACTACGCCGACGGCACCCGCGCCTTCCCGCCGGTGAACCAGGCGTCGTTCCCGTACACGCCGACGTTCGCCGAGCCGAAGGACGCCACGGTCAAGATCCCGGCCTGGCTGAACGACGCCACCATGTACCACAGCCGGGGCGACTCCACCTTCGCCGGCGAGAACAGCGAGTACGGCGACTTCTTCGGCCTCGACGACCTGTGGACCGAACGCCCAGAGGTGGTCCAGGGTCTGACCAGGGCGTACGGGGACTGGATCGGCGCGACCGGCGTCGACGGCTTCCGGCTGGACACCGTCAAGCACGTCAACATGGACTTCTGGCCGCAGTTCAGCCAGGGCATCGAGCGGGCCGCCGAGAAGGCCGGCAAGAAGGACTTCTTCATGTTCGGCGAGGTGTACAGCGCCGACCCGGAGATCAGCTCCAGCTACGTCCGGCAGGGTGGTCTGCCGGCGACCCTCGACTTCGCGTTCCAGGAGGCCGCGCGGGGCTACACCGCCGGCGCCGGTTCGGCGAAGGCGCTGGCCGACGTGTACGCCCGCGACGACCTCTACGCCGCCCGGGACACCGACGCGGGCCGGCTCACCACCTTCCTCGGCAACCACGACATGGGCCGGATCGGCTCGTTCATCGCCGGTGGAGGCGCCGTTTCGGCCAGCCACCTGCGCCGCGACCAGCTCGCGCACCAGCTGATGTTCCTCACCCGTGGCCAGCCGGTGATCTACTCCGGCGACGAGCAGGGCTTCACCGGCCCGGGCGGGGACAAGGACGCCCGGCAGGACATGTTCGCCTCGAAGGTCACCGACTACCTCGACGACGACCTGCTCGGCACGGACCGCACCCACGCCAGTGACCAGTTCGACCCCACCCACCCGCTCTACCGGACCATTGCCGAGCTGGGCGGGCTGCGCCAGGCGCACCCCGCGCTGCGCGACGGCGTGCAGGTCACCCGGTACGCCGCCGACGGCCCGGGCGTCTTCGCCGCCTCCCGGATCGCCCCCGCAGACCGCATCGAGTACGTGGTGGCGGTGAACAACGCCGACACCGCGCAGACTGTCACCGTGGACACCTGGTCGGCCGGCGCCACCTTCACCGGCATCTACGGCTCGACCGGTGCCGCCGCCGCGGGCGCCGACGGAAAGCTGACCCTGACCGTGCCGCCGCTGTCGGCGGTGGTGCACCGGGCCAGCACCCCCGTCGCGCGGCCCGCCGGCAAACCGACCATCACCATCACCGCTCCCGCGCCGGACGCGCCGGTGGCCACCCGAGCCGCGGTCACCGCCCAGGTGAGCGGTGACCCGCTGGCCACCGTCACCATGGCGGCCCGGGTCGCCGGCGGTCGGTGGACCCTGTTGGGCACCGCCGACCACGCGCCGTACACCGTGCAGCAAGACCTGACCGGGCTGGCTGGCGGGACGTCGGTGGAGTACAAGGCGGTGGTCCGCGACGGGCGGGGCCGCACCGCGACCGCCCGGTCGACCGCCATCGTGGGCACGCCGCAGCAGGGTGGGTCCCGGGAGTGGGCGGTGGTGCACTACCAGCGCCCCGCCGGTGGGTACGACGACTGGGGCCTGTACGCGTGGGGCGACATCGACCCGGCGTACGTCACCGAGTGGCCCAAGGGGCAGCCGTTCGCCGGGGAGGACTCCTACGGCCGGTTCGCCTGGGTGAAGCTCAAGCCGGGCGCGAAGTCGGTGAGCTTCCTGGTGGTCGACCGGAACGGCACCAAGGACGTCGCCCAGGACCGCAGCGTCGACGTCACGCAGACCGGTGAGGTCTGGCTCAAGCAGGGCGACCCGGCGATCTACCCGACTCGGCAGGCGGCCACCGGTCAACCGGACCCGCCGGTCGAGGAGGGCACCGCGGTGATCCACTACCGGCGGGTCGACGGCAACTACGACGGCTGGGGCCTGCACCTGTGGGACGGCGCGGCCAACCCGACCGAGTGGTCCACACCGCTCACGCCGACCTCCGTCGACGCGTTCGGCGCGGTGTTCCGGGTGCCGCTGGCGGCCGGGGCGACCGGGCTGAACTACATCATCCACCAGGGCGACACCAAGGACCTGCCGGACGACCAGCGGCTCGACTTCGCCAGCGCCGGCCGGGAGGTGTGGCTGCTCGCCGCCACCCCGGGCCGGCTGCTGCCCTCGACCGCGAGCGGCGCCGGCCGGGACACCGATATCGCCAAGCAGAAGGCGCACTGGATCGACCGGTCCACCGTGGCCTGGCAGACCGGCCCGACCGACGGCAGGACGTACGCGCTGGTCACCGCGCCGGCCGGCGGGGTGAGCGTGGCCGACGGGGAGCTGACCGGGACGTACACCACCCTGCCGTTGCGGGCGCAGCGCAACGGGCTGACCGAGGCCCAGCGCGCCGCGTTCCCGCACCTGTGGGCGTACCGCGGCTTCACCCTCGACCGGGGTGACCTGGCTCGGGTGCCGGCGGCGCTGCGTGGGCAGCTGCTGGTCACCGAGCGCGACGCCGAGGGGGCCCTGCTGGCCGCCACCGGCGTGCAGATCCCCGGTGTGCTCGACGACGTGTACGCCCGGGCGACCGACGCCACCCTCGGGCCGACGTTCGCCGGCGGGACGCCGAGCCTGGCGCTCTGGGCGCCGACCGCGCGGACGGTGGCGCTGCAACTGTTCGACTCGCCCACCGCCCAGCCGAGGACGGTGTCGATGCGCCGTGACGACCGCACCGGGGTCTGGTCGGTGCGCGGTAGCCACGCCTGGACCGGGAAGTACTACCGGTACCAGGTGCAGGCGTGGCAGCCGGCGGCGCAGCGGATGGTCACCGCCTCGGTGACCGACCCGTACTCGGTGGCCCTGTCGGCGGATTCGACGCACAGTCAGCTGGTCGACCTGAACGACCCGGCACTGGCCCCGCCGGGCTGGCGGACGCTGCGCAAGCCGGCCGCGGTGCCGGCGGCGAAGGCGCAGGTCTCCGAGCTGTCGGTGCGCGACTTCTCCATTGCCGACGACAGCGTGCCGGCCGAGCGGCGGGCCAGCTTCCTCGCCTTCACCGACCCGAAGACAGCCGGCATGACCCACCTCCGGACGCTCGGCGACGCCGGGGTCACCCACCTGCACCTGCTGCCGGCGTTCGACTTCGCGACCATCCCGGAGAAGCGGGTCGACCAGCGCCAGCCGGCCTGTGACCTGGCGGCCCTGCCGCCGGACTCCGCGGAGCAGCAGAGGTGCGTGGCGGCGGTCGCCGAGGCCGACGGCTACAACTGGGGCTACGACCCGCTGCACTACACGGTGCCGGAGGGCGGCTACGCGGTCGACCCGGCCGGCGCGGCGCGGACCGCCGAGTTCCGCCGGATGGTGGCCGGGGTGAACGGCGTCGGCCTGCGGGTGGTCATGGACGTGGTCTACAACCACACCTCGGCGGCGGGCGTCGACGAGAAGTCGGTGCTCGACCAGATCGTGCCCGGCTACTACCAGCGGCTGCTGGAGGACGGCACGGTGGCCAACTCCACCTGCTGCGCCAACACCGCCCCGGAGCACGCCATGATGGGCAAACTGGTGGTCGACTCGCTGGTCACCTGGGCCAGGCAGTACAAGGTGGACGGCTTCCGGTTCGACCTGATGGGTCACCACCCGAAGGCGAACATCCTGGCCGTACGCAAGGCGCTGGACCGGCTGACCGTCGCCCGCGACGGCGTGGACGGCCGGTCGATCCTGCTCTACGGCGAGGGCTGGAACTTCGGCGAGGTCGCCAACGACGCCCGGTTCGTGCAGGCCACCCAGGCCAACATGGCGGGCACCGGTATCGGCACCTTCAACGACCGGCTGCGCGACGCGGTGCGCGGCGGTGGACCGTTCGACGCCAACCCGCGGGCGCAGGGCTTCGCCTCCGGGCTCTACACCGACCCGAACGGTGATCCGGTCAACGGATCACCGGCCGAGCAGAAAGCCCGGCTGCTGCACGCCCACGACCTGATCAAGGTGGGACTGACCGGCAACCTGCGCGGGTACCGGTTCACCGACTCCGCCGGGCGGCAGGTCACCGGCGCGCAGGTGGACTACAACGGCTCGCCGGCCGGCTACACCGCCGCGCCGGGGGAGGCGGTCACCTACGTCGACGCGCACGACAACGAGATCCTGTACGACGCGTTGGCGTACAAGCTGCCGCAGGCCACCGCAGCGGTGGACCGCGCTCGGATGCAGGTGCTGGCGCTGGGCACGGTGGTGCTGGGCCAGGGCACCGGCTTCGTCACCGCCGGCACCGAGCGGCTGCGGTCGAAGTCGCTGGACCGCAACTCGTACAACTCCGGTGACTGGTTCAACCAGATCCGCTGGGGCTGCGCCAACGGCAACGGGTTCGGCGCCGGCCTGCCGCCGGCGCAGGACAACGAGGACAAGTGGCCGTACGCGAAGCCGCTGCTGGCCGACCCCGCGCTGGTGCCGGACTGCGCGGCGATCACCACCACCGACGCGCGGTACGCCGAGCTGCTGCGCATCCGGGCCTCGTCGCCGGTCTTCGGCCTCGCCTCGGCCGACCAGGTGCAGCGGCGGGTGGCGTTCCCGCTCTCCGGGGAGGCGGAGACGCCCGGCGTGCTGACGATGACGCTGGACGGTCGCGGCCTGGACCCGCGGTGGAAGTCGGTCGCGGTGGTCTTCAACGGCACCCCGGGCGCCGCGTCCCAGCGGCTGCCGGGCCTGCGGGGGGCGGACGTGTCGCTGCACCCCGTGCTGACGACCTCGGCCGACCCGACGCTGCGGACGGCCGCGTTCGATCGGGCCACCGGCACGTTCACCGTGCCCGCTCGCAGCGTGGCGGTCTTCGTCCAGAGATAGGGTCTGTGTCGAAGTCCCTGGCCGGCCTGCGGCGGGCCCAGGCTCGACCGTGGACTTCGACACAGACCCTAGTTCGCAGGGTGCGGCCCCCTGCCACCTCCGGTGGCAGGGGGCCGACCTTTTCCGTCGCTGTTTCCCTGTCGCGTTGCTCAGTTGAAGCAGTCCTCGACGGTGTTGGCGCAGTTGGTGGGGTCGTTGTCGGTGACGGTGGAGTCGTCGTCGAGCTTGACCTTGCCATCGTTGTTGAAGATGCCGCCGGCGATCCCCTTGTCGTGCTTGCCCTTGTCCTTGTCCTCGTTGCCGTTGTCGGCCTTGTTCTTGGTGACCTTGGTGTTGGTCAGGGTCACCTTGCCTTCGTTGTTGTAGATGCCTCCGCCGTTCTTGCCGGCGAAGTTCTCCTTGATCTTGGTGTCACGCAGGACCAGGGTGGCCGCGTCGTCCTCGTGGTCCTTGTGGTTGGACCCGGAGCCCTGCCAAGCGGCCGGGCCGGACATGCCGCCACCATTGTGCTTGTCCTCGAACGGCTCGCCGTTGAAGATGCCGCCGCCGAAGCGGCCGGCGCTGTTCTCGAGGATCTCGCTTTCGGTGACGGTGGCGGTGGCGCGGTTCTCCTCGTCCTTGTCCTTGCCGCCGTTCGACAGGACGGTGTTGCGCTTCTTGTCGTCCTCGCTGCTGACGTTGTAGATGCCGCCGCCGTCCTTGTGGGCCTTGTTCTTCTCGATGTTGCTGTTCTTGACCGTCAGGACGGTGTCGACGGCCGCGATGCCGCCGCCGTTCTCGCCGGCGGTGTTGTTCTTGACGAACGTCCAGCTGACCTCGACGAAGCCGTCGTTGCTGGACAGGCCGCCGCCGTTCTTCTTGGCGGTGTTGCCCTCGATCAGGGTCTTCTCGATCGTGACGGTGCCGGCCTTCTTGTCGTCGTTGTTGTCGTCGTGACGGCCGTCGCTGGTGAGGTTGTCGATGCCGTGCTCGTCCTTCTTCTTGTCCTTGTCGCCGTGGCCGTTGGCGACGCCGCCACCGTCGTTGCCGGCGGTGTTGTTGGTGATGCGGGACTCGCCGCCCTTGCCGTCGCGGGACCCGGAGACCTTGAGGACACCGGCGTTGAAGATGGCGCCGCCGTCCTTTCCGGCGTGGTTGTTGTCGAAGGTGCTGCTCTCGACGTCAAGGCGGCCGAAGTTGGCGACCGCGCCGCCGTTGTTCTCGGCGCTGTTGAGGAAGAACTTGGTGTTCACCAGGTGCGCCTCGCCGCCCCGCTCGACCAGCAGGCCACCACCGTCGCCCTCGTGCTCCTTGTCGTCCTTGCCAGACTCCCAGTCCTTGCCGGACTCCCAGTCCTTCTTGTCCTCGCCGGACTCCTCACCGTGCCAGCCGTTCTCGGCTGGCTTCGTCGCGGTGGCCGCCGGCTTCGCGGTGGCTGCGGGCTCCACGGCCGGGGCGGCTGCGGGCTTCACGGCCGGGGCGGCTGCGGGCTTCACGGCCGGGGCGGCTGCGGGCTTCACGGCCGGGGCGGCTGCGGGCT
>NZ_JBSFYQ010000016.1:68631-147591 GCF_053599855.1 Micromonospora sp. NPDC005161 | reverse complement strand
CTTCACGGCCGGGGCGGCTGCGGGCTTCACGGCCGGGGCGGCTGCGGGCTTCACGGCCGGGGCGGCTGCGGGCTTCACGGCCGGGGCGGCTGCGGGCTCCGCCAGCGCAGGTGCCGGGGCAGGCGCGCCCCCACCGGTCCCGGACTGGTTACCGGGAACCGCCTTCTTCGGCGGCTCCTTGCGCTTGTCGTCCTTGCGGTCTTCGCCGGCGGCGCCGTTGCGGACCTCGACGTCCTTCAGCGTCAGGTCACCGCCGTTGGCGACGCGGAAGATCCGGAAGCCCTCCTCGGCTTCCCGCTTGATCGTCGCGCCGTTGCCCTCGATGGTGATTTCCTGCTTGATCGTCGGCAGGCCCGCCTCGGACTTCTTGTCGTGCTGGTCGAGCTCGTAGGTGCAGTCCTTGGCCAGCTTCAGGGTGCCGCCGTCGTCACGGTTGGCCAGGTCGAGGGCCTCGACGAGGGCATCGTCGTCGCACTCCACCTCCCGGACGCGATCGCGGTCGTCCTTGTCCTTGTCGTCCTTGTCCTTGTCGTCCTTGTCCTTGTCGTCCTTGCCCTTGTCGTCCTTGCCCTTGTCGTCCTTGGCCTGGTCCTTGACCTGGTCCTTGGCCTGGTCATCGTCGCCGACAAGCTGGGCGGTCGACCACTTGACGTCGGTCAGCCGGTGTGAACCGGTCACGCCTGTGGTGGCGTAGGCGACGCCCGTGAGGCTGACCGCCCCTGCGAGGCCGGCGACGGCGGTGACCAGCCAGAGCCGACGCCGGCGGAACGGTGAGTTCTTGTCGTGCGCCGCGTCATCGTTGTTGCGAAGGTTGTTGGACATCGGAGCTCTCTGCCCTCTCCTTGTACCGACAAGGTCGCTTCGCCGTGGCGAGGCGGCCTCCGCTACAAATCGGTTGTAGCTGCCAAACAACACCGTATGGGAGACTTGTTCACTATGCGTGCGTATCCGAAGAAGTCCCACATAAGGCACGCGGGGACGCGGACGGCAGGAAGGGGGACGGCCGGTGCCGGCCGGGCATGACCGGTGGCGGGGAACGCGGCCGGCGGCGGAAAGCTGACGGATGCCACCAGGACGTGGAAAGGGGGGGAAAGCTCGCGGGAACGCCGAGGAGGTGGCGGGCGGCGCAAAGCTCGCGCGGCGGCCGCGGAGGGTCAACGGTGATGGTCGGGCAGGCTCCACCCGGCGCACTCTGCGGTTGGCTGGGGGTGCGGTTGCACTGCCCGAGGTGGCCGGGACGGGCGAGAGTAGCGCAAATGACGGCGGGCCCCACCGCTGGCGTCCTCACGACGAGATACGTCGCAGACGCCGGCGGCGAGGCCCGCCGTTGTTGTTCGTGCGGGGTCAGACGGGCAGGCGCGGACCGGCCTCCCGCTGCGCGGCCAGCCAGGTCTCCACCTCGTCCGCCGTACGCGGCAGCCCGGCCGACAGGTTCACCGCGCCGGTCGCGGTGACCAGCACGTCGTCCTCGATCCGCACGCCGACGCCCCGCAGCTCGGCGGGGACCAGCTCGTCCTCCGGCTGGAAGTACAGCCCCGGCTCGACGGTGAGCACGTAGCCCTCGCCCAGCGTGCCGTCGCGGTACGTCTCCTTGCGGGCGTTCGAGCAGTCGTGCACGTCGATGCCGAGCATGTGGCCGAAGCCGTGCAGCGTCCACCGCCGGTAGACCGAGGACTTCTCGTCCATCGCCTCGTCCACGCTCACCGGCAACAGGCCCAGCTCCGACAGGCCCTCAGCGAGCACCCGCATGCAGGTCAGGTGGACGTCCTTGAACTTCACCCCGGGCCGGATGGCCTCGATGCCGGCCTGCTGGGACGCGTACACGATGTCGTAGACCTGGCGTTGCAGGGCGGTGAACCGTCCGCTCACCGGCAGCACCCGGGTCACGTCGGCGGTGTAGAGGTTGCGGCCCTCGACACCCATGTCCATCAGCAGCAGCTCGCCCGGCCGGGTCGCACCGTGGTTGTGCACCCAGTGCAGGATCGTGGCGTGCTCGCCGGCGCCGACGATGGAGCTGTACCCGACGTCGTTGCCGTCGTGCCGGGCCCGCAGCGCGAAGATCCCCTCCAGCAGCCGCTCCGAGACGGCGCGGTCGGCCGGAAGGATCCGGGCCACGTCCTCGAAGCCGCGCACCGTGGCGTCGATCGCGTCCTGGAGCTGGCCGATCTCCCACTCGTCCTTGACGAGCTTCTGCTCCGAGATGGCGATCGCCAGCTCCCGGTCGCGGGGCGGCTGCCCCTCGGCGCGCACCCCGTCGTACGGGCGGACCGCCGCGTCCACCTGGGCGTCGAAGCCGCGCAGCACCCGGGTCCGCCCCGGGGGCAGGTCGGCCAGCGTCGAGTCCAGGCCGGTCAGGTCGGCGGTGGGCATGCCCAGCTCGGTGGACTTCTCGCTGAGCGTGTGCCGTCGGCCCACCCACAGCTCGCCGTGCCGGCTGCGGAAGAACTCGTCGGTCTCCCGCGACGAGCGGGGCCGCATGTACAGCGTGGCGTCGTGCCCGGAGCCGTTCGGGCGCAGCACCAGCACGCTGTCCGGGTCGTGGTCGCCGGTCAGGTAGGCGAAGTCACTGCCCGGCCGGAACGGGTAGCCGGTGTCGTTGGCCCGGACCTTCTCCGCGCCGGTCGGGATGACCAGCGTCTCGCCGGGGAAGGCCGCCGAGAGCGCGGCCCGCCGCTTGGCGTAGTTGGGGGCCTCCGGCCGGGGCGCCACCGGGAGCGCGCTGTCCCGCCAGCCCTGCCGCATGAAGGACAGGAACGCCTCCGGGAAGTCCGGATCATGCGATTCTGTACCGTCCGTCGGCGTACCGTCGGTGCGTCCCTCGGTCATTGCGCCGCTCCCTCCGTGTCATTGCTGGTCCCGACGGTACAGCGCGCCCGGTTCGCGGTGGCGCCGGCCGGGAGCGCTCCGGATCGTCGGACGGCTGCGACGGGCCCCCGGCGCGCGTGGGAAGATGACCACCATGTGCGGACTCCTGGCCTTCTTCAGCGCGAACGGCAACGCCGCCGCGCACCGCGACCACATCGCCGGAGCGTTGGAATGCCTGCACCACCGCGGCCCCGACGAGACAGGGGTCGAGGTGGTCGGCGACGCCTCCGGCCGGTACGCGGACGGAGTGTTCGCCCACAAGCGGCTCGCCATCATCGACGTCGCGTCGAGCCACGAGCCGTTGCCCTACGCGAACGGTCGTTACCTGCTCACCTTCAACGGTGAGATCTACAACTACATCGAGCTGCGCGACGAGCTGATCCGGGACTTCGGCGCCCAGTTCGCCACCGCCGGTGACGGCGAGGTGATCGTCGCCGGCTACCACTTCTGGGGCGAGCAGGTGCTCACCCGGTTGCGCGGCATGTTCGCCTTCGTCATCTGGGACCGGCAGGAGCGGCGCGCCTTCGGTGCCCGCGACTACTTCGGCATCAAGCCGATGCACTACCTGGAGACCGCCGACGGGCTCTACCTGGCCTCGGAGAAGAAGGCGCTGCTGCCGTTCGCGCACAGCAGCTACCAGGGCGACGCGGGCGTCGACGCGGCCAACCTCAGCCACTACCTGACCCTGCAGTACGTCCCCGAGCCCGGCACCCTGCACAAGGGCATCAACCGGATCGGCTCCGGGGAGTACCTGACCTGGACCCCGGGCGGGCGGATCGACGTACGCCGGTGGTACCGGCCGGTGTTCCGGCCGGCGGCGGTTGACGACGAGCAGAAGCTGTACCACGAGATCCGGGAGACGTTGCGGGAGAGCGTGCGCATGCACATGCGCTCCGACGTGCCGGTCGGCTCGTTCCTGTCCAGCGGCATCGACTCCACCGCGGTGGTCGCGCTGGCGCGGGAGTTCAACCCGAACATCCTCACCTTCACCGTCGGCTACGACGTGCCGGGCTATTCGGAGATCGACGTCGCCCAGGATTCGGCCCGGCACCTGGACGTCACCACGATCCCCACCAAGATCGGTCCGCAGGACATGATCGACGCGCTGCCGAAGATCGTCTGGCACCTGGACGACCCGGTGGCCGACCCGGCGCTGGTGCCGCTCTACTTCGTGGCGAAGAAGGCCGCCGAGCACGTCACCGTGGTGCTGTCCGGTGAGGGGGCCGACGAGTTCTTCGGTGGCTACACGATCTACCGGGAGCCACTGTCGCTGGGCACGGTCAACGGCCTGCCCGGCGGGGTGCAGAAGGGCCTGCGCGCGGTCTCCAAGGCGATCCCGCAGGGGGTCAAGGGCAAGAGCTTCCTGGAGCGCGGCACCACCCCGATCGAGGAGCGCTACTACGGCAACGCCCGGATGTTCACCGAGGAGGAGAAGCAGCAGCTCATGCGCCGCTACGACCCCTCGGTGCGCTACACCGACGTGACCGCCCCGATCTACGCGGAGTGCACGGAGCTGGACGACGTCACCAAGATGCAGTACGTCGACCTCTACACCTGGCTGCGCGGGGACATCCTGGTCAAGGCCGACCGGATCTCGATGGCCCACTCGCTGGAGGTGCGGGTGCCGTTCCTCGACCGCCCGGTGTTCGACGTCGCGGCGAAGATCCCGGTGGACCTCAAGCTGCCGCCGCGCTCCGACGCCACGAAGTACGCGATGCGCCAGGCGTTGCAGGGCGTCGTCCCGCCGGCCATCGTCAACCGCAAGAAGCTGGGCTTCCCGACCCCCACCCGGGTCTGGCTGCGCGGCGAGATGTACGAGTGGGCCCGGCACGTGCTGAGCACCTCGGGTGCCGGCGACCTGCTCGACCTGTCGTACGCGCTGCGGCTGCTCGACGAGCACAAGCGGGAGGAGGCCGACCACTCCCGCAAGGTGTGGACGGTGTTGATCTTCTGCATCTGGCACGCCATCTTCGTGGCCAAGACCCTCGACCCGGGCATTCAGCGCAACCAGTCCGCCCTGCTGACGAAGCCGGTCGTGGGCTCCATGGTCCGCTGACCGGTAAGGAAGGGCCCCCTGTTATCGCATTCTGCATAGCAGGGGGCCCTTCTTAACACCCCGGTTCTTCGGTCCGCTGGGTCAGCGGCGGGCGCAGCTGACCGTGGGCAGGGTGTTGGTGCCTGTGGTGCTGCCCAGGAAGCCGAAGGTCGTGGTGCCCTCCGGTGCGACCGTGCCGTTGTGTGCGACGTTGGTGGCTGTCACCGAGGAACCGGACGAGGTCTGGGTGGCGTTCCAGATCTGACTGATCGACTGCCCGCTGGGCCAGGTCCAGCTGGCGGTCCAGCCGTTGAACGGCGTACTGCCGTGATTCATGATCATGACTTCGCCCTGGAAGCCGCCCGGCCACGCGCTGACGACCTTGTAGACCGCCATGCAGTCACCGCCGTGCGGCGGAGGGGTGGTCGGGTTCGGTGGGGGAGTCGTCGGGTTCGGCGGCGGGGTGGTCGGGTTCGGCGGGGGAGTGGTCGGGTTCGGCGGCGGGGTGCCGCCCGGACCCACCCCGGTCACCTGGCCGTTGCCGCCGTCGAAGGTCACGTCGGAGCAGCCGAAGAAGTTCTCCTGCGAGTCCGAGCGCACCCAGCGGGAGTAGACGATGTGCCTGCCGCTCTTGCCCGACGGCAGGTTGCCGCTGAAGTAGTAGTGCCCCTCGTTGGTGCCGACCCCGCCGCGCTGCGGCGGGTTGGTCACCGTCAGGAACGGCTGCTCCTCCAGGTCACTCCACGCCAGCGCCCGCGTCGGGCTCCAGCTGTTCTTGGTCACGTAGAAGTAGAACGTGCCCGGGTGGTGCGCCCAGTTGCTGTACCGGAAATCCAACCGCGCACCGGCGGTCAGGTGGGTCAACGGCCAGTCGGTACGGGGCAGGTCGTAGCCCCGGTAGCCGGGGTTGCCGCCGCTGCACAGCTGCCCGTCCGGGATGAAGCCGACCGTCCGGCCGCCGGCGTCGGAGCGCAGCACGCTGAACCAGTTGTAGAGCGAGTTCGCGCCGCTCTGCGCCACGGCCGCGGAGCACGCCGGGTTGTTCGGCCTGATCTCGCCGGTCTGGCTCAGGCCGTCCTGCCAGCACAGGAAGGTGCGGCTGCCGGGGGTCATCGCCGCGCCGTGCGCGGCGGCCGGCTCCGGACTGGACGCCAGGGCGACGGCGCCGAGGTTGAGGGTCACGGCCGCGGTGAGCAACGCGGCCGTACGGGAACGGTTCACGGGTTCTCCTGACTCGCGAGGCGCGCCGCCCGAGCCGCCCCGCCGCAATCGGGTGGGGATGTGGCCTGATCGCCCCGCTGCAAGGAGCGGAAGCGACGATCACGGTGCGTGCCCCGGCAGGGGATCGGCCGGTGGACACGCGCCATCAACGGTCCCTGTCGTGGACCGGCGCCCTCGCGTCGAACGAACCCGGCAACCGGCGGCGCGGCAGCCCTCGCACCGCCCGGTACGCGTCATCCCACCATGCCGCCCGGCCGCGACGCAATAGTCAGTTCTCGATGTGTCAGGCCGTCTTCAGAGCAGCTTCTCCAGGGTGATCGGCAGCTCGTACTGCCGACGGCCGGTTGCGTGGTGCACGGCGTTGGCGATCGCGGCGGCCGCACCCACCACGCCGATCTCCCCGACGCCCTTCATCCCGAGCGGGTTCACGACCTCGTCGTGCACCTCGATGGTGTCCACCATTACGTCCGGCGCGTCCGCGTTGACCGCCACCAGGTAGTCGCCGAGGCTGGCGTTGGCCCAACGACCCGACCGGGGATCCATCCGGGTGGCCTCCAGCAGCGCCTGGCCGAGCCCCCACAGCATGCCGCCCATCAACTGGCTGTGCGCGGTCTTGCGGTTGAGCACCCGGCCCGGCGCGAACACCCCGACCATCCGGCGTACCCGGACCACGCCGAGGTCGGCGTCGACCGCCACCTCGGCCATCTGCGCGCCGAAGGTGTGCACCCCGTACCCGGCGTCCTGCGGTGGCGGCGTCCAGGTGCCGAGCACCTCCACGTCCGGAGTCAGGGTGCGCTGCATCAGATCGGCGTACGTCTCGCCGACGTCGGGCCGGTCGCGCCGCGCCATCCGGCCGTCCCGCACGACCACCCCGGCGGGGTCCGCGCCGTGCAGGGGCGAGTGGTCGTCGGCGACCGCGCGCCCGATCAGCTCGTCGCGAAGCTGGGTCACCGCCAGGTGTACGGCGGAACCGACCGCGCTGGTGCCCGTGGAGCCCACGGCGGCGGTGACGTTCGGCAGGTCACTGCTGCCGCCGACGAACCGCACCCGCTCCACCGGCAGGCCGAGCGCGTCCGCCGCGACCTGGGTCATCGCGGTGTAGACGCCGGTGCCGAACTCCGACACGCCGGCCTCGACGACCGCGGTGCCGTCGTTGTAGAGCCGGGCCCGGGCGCGCTGCGGGTTCACCGGTTGGGTCACCGGGTAGAGCGCGCTGGCCATGCCACTGCCGATCAGCCACTGGCCCTCGCGCCGGGGCCGGGAGTCGCGGTCGGACCAGCCGAACAGCTCGGACGCCCGCTGGTAGCACTCCTTCAGCCCGCTGCTGGACCAGGGGTGCCCGCTCTCCGGATCGGTGTCGGAGCAGTTGCGCAGCCGCAGCTCCAGCGGGTCGATCCCGACCCGCTCGGCCAGCTCGTCCATCGCGCATTCGAGGGCGAACATGCCGGTCGCCTCACCGGGGGCGCGCATGAAGGTCGGGGTGATCGTGTTGCCCCGGATCAGGTGGTAGACCCCCTCGTAGTGGGGGCTCGTGTACGCCACGGCCGGGCTCTGCAACGACGGCTCGGCCCAGTCGTCGAACTGGGAGGTGAGGGAGAGTTTGTGGTGGCGCAGCGCGGTGATCCGACCGTCCGCGTGGGCGCCGAGGGTGATCCGCTGTTCCTGCTCCTCGCGGTGCCCGCAGGAGGTGAACATCTGCTCCCGGGTCAGCGCCAGCCGCACCGGCCGGCCAACCTGCCGGGCGGCGAGCGCGGCCAGCGTCGGGTGGTGCCAGATCATCGCCTTGGAGCCGAAGCTGCCGCCGACGGCGTGGCTCACCACCCGGATCGAGATCGGCGGCAGGCCGAGCAGCGCCGCGACGGTGAACTGGGTGGCGTTCGGCCCCTGGGTCGAGTCGTAGACGGTCAACCGGTCGATGTCCTCCCACACCGCGGTGCTGGCGGACGCCTCGATCGGGTTGTGGTGGTTGGGCGCGAACCGGTACGTCGCGTCCACGCACACCTCCGCCTCGGCCAGCGCCTTCGCCACGTCACCACGGGACCCGTGCCCGGGCAGCAGCCCGCCGAAGATCCGCTCGGGCACGTACGCCTGGTCCCGGGCCTGGTCGATCAGGGTGATGGCGGGCGTGGAGGCGTACTCGACGCGGATCAGGGTGCCTGCGTGCTCGGCGCGTTCGATGGTGTCGGCGACCACGAGGGCGATGGGCTGACCGGCGTAGTGGATCGTCTCGTCCTGCATCGGGAAGAAGGTCTGGCCCGGTGCGGCCAGCCCGGCCAGCGACGGGAGCAGCTTCGGCACGGTGGCGACCCGGTCCAGATTGCGATGGGTGAACACGGCCAGCACCCCGTCGGCGCGCTCGGCCTCGACGGTGTCGATCGCGGTGATCCGGCCGCTGGCCACCGTGGCGCCGACCAGCACGCCGTGGACCAGGCCGGTCACGGGGACCTCTGCGGAGTAGCGCGCCTCGCCGCGTACCTTGGCGCGCCCGTCCACCCGGTTGAGCGTCGCGCCGATCGCCGGGCTCATGCCGTTACCTCCCGCTGCGTCAGCTGCTCCAGGGCCCGGACGATCGTCCGCCGGGTCAGCTCGATCTTGAAGGCGTTCATCCCGTGCGACACCGCCGGCGCCAGCTCGGCCGCCGCCGCCCGGCGGAACGACTCGGTGGTCGCCGGAGCGCCGACGAGCACCTGCTCGGCCGCCCGGGCCCGCCACGGTTTGGTGGCCACCCCGCCCAGGGCCAGCCGTACCTCCGTGATCTGGCCGCCGCCCACCGAGATGGCCGCCGCGACCGAGGCGAGCGCGAACTCGTACGACTCGCGATCACGGATCTTGATGTACCGGGACGTGGCCGCGACCGGTGCCGGCAGCAGGTCGATCCCGGTCACCAGCTCGCCGTGGGCCAGCGGGTGTTCCCGCTCCGGGGTCTCGCCGGGAAGCAGGAAGAAGTCGTCGATCGGGATGCTCCGCGGGCCGCCCGGTCCCTCGGTCTGCACCACGGCGTCGAGCGCGACCAGCGCGACGGCCAGGTCGGACGGATGGGTGGCGATGCAGCGCTCGCTGGTGCCGAGCACGGCGTGCCCCCGGTTGATCCCCTCGATCGCGCTGCACCCGCTGCCGGGGACGCGCTTGTTGCAGGCCGCCGCGGTGTCGCGGAAGTAGCCGCACCGCACCCGCTGCAACAGGTTGCCGCCGAGGGTGGCCATGTTACGCAGCTGCGGGGAGGCGCCGAGCAGCAGCGCCTCGGCGACCATCGGGTAACGGCGCACCAGCTCCGGTTCCTCGGCCACGTCGCTCATCCGGGCCAGTCCGCCGAGCCGAAGCCCGCCGCCGGGCAGCTCCTCGACGCGGTTCAGCGGCAGGTCGTTGATGTCGACGAGGCGGCGCGGCTGCTCGACGTAGATGCGCAGCAGGTCGATCTGGGTGGTGCCACCGGCCAGGAAGGTGCTCTCCGGGTCGGCGCTCACCGCGCCGATCGCGCTGCCGACGTCGGTGGCGCGCGAGTAGCTAACGGGCCGCATCGGCGGTGCCTCCCTGGTCGCGGACCCGGCGGACGGCCGCCCGGATGTGCGGGTACGCGGCACAGCGGCAGATGTTGCCGCTCATCCACTCCCGGATCTCCATGTCGTCGCCGGCGTGCCCCTCGGCCAGCAGCGCCACCGCGGACATGATCTGCCCGGATGTGCAGTAGCCGCACTGGAAGGCGTCGCAGTCCAGGAACGCCTGCTGCACCGGGTGCAGGGTGTCCCCGTCGGACAGTCCCTCGATCGTGGTCACCTCGCGGTTCTCGCAGGTGATCGCCAGGGTGAGGCAGGACAGCACGCGGCGTCCGTCCACCCACACCGTGCAGGCGCCGCAGGCCCCCTGGTTGCAGCCCTTCTTGGTCCCCGTCAGTTCGAGCCGGTCGCGCAGGGCGTCGAGCAGGCTGACCCGTGGCTCGACGGTGGTCGTCCGGGATTCCCCGTTCACCGTGAGGTGGACCTCGACGGCGCCGGGACCGCGGACCACGGCGTGATCGGGGCTCGGCGCGGTACGCAGCGCCTGGTAGGACTTCACCAACTCGCACCCCCTCCAATTGAAATCGACCATATCCTGCTCATGAGACTGATTCGCCGCTTTCCTGGCGATGCCACCAGGTCGACGGGCTTGGCCGGCACGGGCCGGCTGACGCGGCGGCGAGACGGAGAGGCGGCGGAACGTGCCCGACGTGTTCGAGGAGCTGCACCGCCGCTGCCGCGCCGGCGAGGCGGTCGCCCTGGCCACCGTCGTGGCCACCTGGCGGTCCGCGCCGCAGCCGCCCGGCGCCAGCATGCTGGTCGCGGCCGACGGCACGGTCACCGGCAGCGTCTCCGGCGGCTGCGTTGAGGCCGACCTCTACGAACGGGCCCGCCACGTGCTCGACACCGACGCCCCCGAGCTGACCCGCTACGGAGTCAGCGACGACGCCGCGTACGCCGCGGGCCTGACCTGCGGCGGGGTGCTCGACGTGTTCGTGGAGCGGATCGACGGCGGCGGCCTCGTGGAACTGGACGCGGTCGACGCGGCACGCCGGGCCGGCCAACCGGTGGCGGTGGTCACCTGCGTGGCGGCCGACGCCGGCGATCCGCCGGGAGCGGTGCCGGCCGACCCGGCGGGGCGACTGGGCCGCCGGCTGGTGCTGACCGGGCAGCGGGTGACCGGCTCGCTCGGCGACGACCGGCTGGACGCCGCCGCCACCGCCGACGCCCTCGGGCTGCTCGCCGCCGGGCACAGCGGGATGCTCAGGTACGGCTACCACGGGCAGCGCCGAGGCGACGGCCTGAGCCTCTTCGTGACCGCGTACGCCACCGCGCCCCGGATGATCGTCTTCGGGGCCATCGACTTCG
The DNA here is from genome assembly GCF_053599855.1 of Micromonospora sp. NPDC005161. Taxonomy (NCBI): domain Bacteria; kingdom Bacillati; phylum Actinomycetota; class Actinomycetes; order Micromonosporales; family Micromonosporaceae; genus Micromonospora; species Micromonospora sp. NPDC005161. Next base: position 136,608 of record NZ_JBSFYQ010000016.1, on the reverse strand, counting down.
CCGGCGCGGTGGCCCGGATCGGCGCGTTCCTCGGCTACCGGGTGACCGTCTGCGACGCCCGTCCGGTCTTCGCCACCGCTCGGCGCTTCCCCGAGGCGGACGAGGTGGTGGTGCAGTGGCCGCACCGCTACCTGGGTGCGGAGCTGGACGCCGGCCGGGTCGACGGGCGGACGGTGGTCTGCGTGCTGACCCACGACCCGAAGTTCGACGTGCCGCTGCTGGCGCTGGCGCTGCGCCACCCGCTGGCATACGTCGGCGCGATGGGGTCGCGGCGCACCCACGACGAGCGGCACAAGCTGCTGCGCGAGGCAGGGCTCAGCGCGGAGCAACTCGCTCGCCTGGCCTCACCGATCGGGCTGGACCTCGGTGGGCGTACCCCGGAGGAGACCGCGGTGAGCGTGGCCGCGCAGATCGTCGCGGCCCGCTGGGGCGGGACCGGCCGCCCGCTGACGGCACTCGACGGGCCGATCCACCAATCGGGATAGCACCCCGGACGCCTCGTCAGTGGCCCGATCGGACCTGCGCCTTCGGCGCCCACCGGGTCGTGCGCTGTGCCAGCCTGGTGCCACGCGGACCGCCGAGGCGGGCGGTCGGTGGCTGGCGAAGACGAAGGGACCGGCATGGGATACGCGGTGGTGCTCGGCGAGGCGCTCGTCGATCTGCTCGACACCGAGCGGGACGGCGAGCGGGTCTACCGGCAGGCGATCGGCGGCGCGCCGCTCAACGTCGCCGTCGGGGTGGCCCGGCTCGGCGGCGCGGCGCAGTTCGTCGGCTCACTCGGCGACGACGTGCTGGCCGGCCGGATTCGCGCCTTCCTGACCGCGGCCGATGTCGGGCTGGCCGGCGCGGTCACCGTGCCGGCGCCGACCACCCTCGCGGTGGTGACCTTCGCCGGCCCGGAACCCGACTTCCGCTTCTACGGGGAGCCGCCCTCCTACAGCCTGCTCGCCCCCGAGGATCTCGACCGGGCGCTGCTGGAGGGGGCCGACGTGCTCTACTGCGGCTCCGTCGTCCTGCTCCAACCCAGCACGCTGGCGGCCGCCCGGCGTGCCTGGGGGCTCGCCACCGGCCTACGGGTCTTCGACCCGAACGTGCGCCCCCGGCTCCTTCCCGGGCCGGGCGCGCTGGCCGGGCTGCGGGAGGTGGTGGCCGAGTTCGCCGCCGGCGCACACCTGGTCAAGCTGAGCACCGCCGACGCCGAGCTGCTCTACCCGGGCGAGCCGGTCGAGGGGGTGGCCGCATACCTGCGCGAGCTGGGCGCCGCGACGGTCGTGGTGACGCTCGGCGCGGCCGGCGCGGTGTTGGCCGCCGCCGACGCCGACCCGGTCCGGGTGCCGGCCCCCCGGGTCGACGCGGTCGACGCCACCGGCGCCGGCGACTCGGTGATGGCCGCGTTGATCGCCGATCTGCTCCTCGACGGCGAGCCGGCCGACCCGGCGGGCTGGGTCGAGCGGGTGGGGTTCGCCCTGCGGGTGGCCGGCCTGGTCTGCGAGTCACCCGGCGGGGCCACCGCCATGCCCACCCGCGCCGACGTCCAACGCCGCTTCGGGATCTAAGCGGCGCCGTCGAGTTCGATGTAGCCGCGGCGGGCGGCGGTGAGGGCGGCGCGGGCGCCGAAGGGCGCCTCGGCGGCGACCCGTTCCGGCGGCGCGCCGCCGGTGTGCCCGGCCCGGATCAGCCACGCCAGCTTCGCCAGCTCGGCGTGCTGGGCGCGGACGAACTCCACGTCCACCGGGTCGCCGTGGCCCGGCACCACCACCGTGCCCACGCCGGTCAGCCGGAGCAGGTCGGCGACCGCGTCCGGCCACCGCAGGGGGTACGAGTCCTCGAAGGCGGGCGGGCCGCTCTGCTCCACCAGGTCCCCGGCGACCAGCACGTCCGCGTCGGGTACGTGCACCACCAGGTCGGCGTCGGTGTGCCCCCGCCCGGGGTGACGCAGCAGCACCCGCCGGCCGCCCAGGTCGAGTGCCGTCTCGGTGTGCACGGTGTGCGTCGGGGCGAGCAGCGGTGTGTCGGCCAGCTCGGCGGCCAGCGCCGGATGCTCCTCGCGCACCTCGTCGTACGCCTCCCGGCGCAGCCGCTCCGGCTGCTCGCGCAGGGCCGCGGCGGCCAGCGCGTGCGCGTACACCGGGCGGGGCGGGTCGCCGGCGAGGACGGCGTTGCCGAAGCAGTGGTCGTAGTGGTGGTGGGTGTTGACCAGCGTCAGCGGACGGTCGGTGACCGCCCGGACGGCGGCGGCCAGCTCGGTGGCCTGGGCCGCCGAGGAGAGGGTGTCCACCAGCAGCGCCTCGTCGTCGCCGACGACCAGGGTGACGTTGACCCGCAGCAGCGGCTCGCGCAGCAGGTGCACCCGGTCGGCGACCTCGACGAACCCGCCGGTCATGACGCCCGCCCGGCACGGTCGACGAAGCGTTGCCGGTCCACCAGGATGCGGTCCACCCGACCCCGGGCCACCGTCTCGCCGCCATCGGTGACGGTGACCTCGAACGACAGCCGGCGACCGTCGACGGCCGCCAGCAGGGCCTGCGCCCGGACCGTCCGGCCGACCACGGTCGGCGCCAGGTGCTCCAGCTCGACCCGGGTCCCCACGGTGGTCGACCCGGACGGCATCGCCGTCGCGGTCGCGGCGACGGTGGCCGCCTCGGCCAGCGCGAGCACCCGGGGTGTGCCCAGCACCGGTACGTCCCCGGAACCGACCGCCTGGGCGGTGTCCGCGTCGGTGACGGTCAACTCGACCTGGGCGGTCAGACCCGGCGCGAAGGCCGGCTCGGGCTGCTCCTGCATGGTCGCCAGCCTAGGTGCTCGCCGAGCCCGCCGAGCACTCGCCCGGCGATCCGGCCGTACCCGCAGCGCCACCCCTGGACCGGCCCGGCGGGTGGTCGCCGTCGGTCGATGCCGCACCCGTCGTTAACCTTGACCGCGATGGCCGTCGTGACTGACCCCCAACCCCCCGCCCGGACCGACCCGCCCGCGTCCCCGGACGGGGGCCGTCGGCGCATCGTCGCCATGACAGTCTGGGCGGTCGCCTTCGTGGCCGCCTGGCTGGGCATCGGGCTGCCCACCGACCCCGCGTACGCCTTCGTCTGGATCTGGGCCGGGACCATCGCCTGGAACAGCGACCGGCCGTGGCGTAGTCACCTGCGCTTCGCCCGGGACTGGGTGCCGGTGGTCCTCCTGCTCGCCGCGTACAACCTCTCCCGGGGGTTCGCCGACAACGGGGCCACCCCGCACGCGATGGAGCTGATCGTCGCCGACCGGTTCATGTTCGGCTGGGCCACCGGCGGTGAGGTGCCCACCATCTGGTTGCAGCAGCACCTCTACCACCCGCAGCTGCACTGGTACGACGTCACGGCGAGCTGGGTGTACTTCTCCCACTTCGTGGTGGCGCTGGCCGCCGCCGCGGTGCTCTGGCTGCGGGACCGGCACCGCTGGGCGGCGTACATGCGGCGCTGGGGTTTCCTTTGCGCCGCCGGCCTGGCCACCTACTTCATCTACCCGGCCGCGCCGCCGTGGTGGGCCGCGCAGAACGGGCTGCTCACCGAGGTCGCCCGGATCTCCACCCGCGGGTGGAAGGCGTTCGGCATGCACGGCGCCGGCAACGTGCTCAACGCCGGCCAGATCGCCTCGAACCCGGTCGCCGCGATGCCGTCGCTGCACACCGCGTGGGCTCTGTTCGTGGTGCTCTTCTTCCTGCACACCACCCGCCGCCGCTGGTGGCCGCTGCTGCTCGCGTACCCGCTGGCGATGACCTTCACCCTGGTCTACTCGGGTGAGCACTACGTGATCGACGTGCTGGTCGGCTGGACCTACGTCGGGCTGACCTTCCTGGTGGTCGGCCTGGCCGAGCGCGGGTGGGCGGCGCTGCGAGCCCGTCGCGCCGGGCCGGCCGCCGAGCAACCGCCACCGGGGCAGGTCACCGGCCCCGACGGCGCCACCGACCCACCGGGCCGGCCAGCCAGCGGGCAGCCGGCACCGGTCGGGCCGAGCACCGCCGACGAGCCGCCGGTACCCGCCGACCGCTGACGCCGCCATCCCGGCCCAGCCCCGTCGGTCAGGCCGGCCCGGGTCGGGCCGGCCCGGGTCGGGCCGGGCCGGGTCGGGTGGGACGGGTCAGCCGGAGCGGCGGGCGGCGTGGGCGCGGGCGGTCAGCTCGGCCGCCAGGCCCCACGCCTCCGCCAGATCCCGGTCCTGTGCCGCCGCGCCCGACCCGCCCGCGGTGTCCGCGTGGACGGTGGCCAGCCCGAGCCGGCGCTGCGCCGGCCCCTGCACCACCCGCACGCTCTGGATCCGGGCGTACGGCACGATCGCCACCTGCCGGGTGAGCAGCCCGGACCGGGTGGCGAAGACCCGCTCGAACAGGCCGGCGCCGAGCGCGCCCCGGCCCAGCGGGTGCAGCCAGCGGGCCCGGGGCGGCGGTGGGTTCAGCGTCAGCGCGTCGAGGCGTACGCCCGGCAGCACCTCGGTGACGATCATCGTCGCGGTCGGCAGGTCACCGACCGGCAGCAGGCGGTCCGGCCGGTTGCGGTCGTCGGCCTCCGCGGCGGAGTACCCGGCAACCTCCAGCCGCAGCCGCAGCCAGCCCTTCACCCGCCAGAGCAGCGGCCAGGTGGCCCGTACGGTCTGCACCCGGTCCAGCGGCACGGTCTGCGCCCGGGTTTCCAGCAGGCCGTTGTGCACCCGCAGCGTGCCGTCGTCGCGGGCCAGCCGGAAGTTCCAGTCGTCGAGGACCCGGCGGATCGGTTGCAGCAGCACACCGGCCATCGCGGTCAGCGTGCTCGCCACGGCGACGAACGACCAGGAGCCCGCGGTGAGGAACTGCACCACGACGAACGCCAGGCCGAACGGGAGCAGGAACGCCTGCGGGGTGAGCAGTTGGCTGACCAGCAGGTTCTGGTTGCGTACCGCGTGCAGCGGGCGGCCCGGCGCGGCCTGCGGCGCTGTCCCGGGCGCCGTGAGACCCGGCGCGGGCGGCTGCGACGCGCGGCCGGCGAGCGCCAGCAGCCGCTCGCGCAGCCGGGCCGCGTCGGCCACCGTCAGGTACGCCAGCGGCGCCTCGGTCTTGCCCCCGCCGACCACCTCGAGCCGCAGCTCGGCCAGGCCGGTGAACTGGGCGAGCAGCGGCCGGACCACCTCCACGGCCTGCAACCGCTCCAGGGGGATCGCCCGGGTACGCCGCCAGAGCAGCCCCTCGTACACCCGCAGCTCGCGGCCCACCACGTGGTAGCCGGTGTTGTACCAGCTGATCACCGACAGCACGGTCGCGCCGAGCGCCAGTATCACCACCATGGCCGCGAACCAGCCGAAGCCGACCCGGGACAGCGTCGACCAGGACAGCCCGGCGATCACCACGACCAGCGACTTGGCCCCGTGCAGCAGCGGGCTGAGCGGGTGTAGTCGCTGGCGCGGCTCGCCGTCGCCACCCGCCGTCGGCAGCGGCCAGGGATAGGGCACCCCGGGCGGCACCGCCGCATAGGGCACCGCGCCGCCGGGCGCGTAGGGCGGCACCGCGCCGCCGGGGGGTGGGCCGGTGGGGGGCGCGCCGCCGGGTGGCCGGGGCGGGCCGGTGCCCGGCTCGGCGGGACGGTCGCTCATCGGGTCGGCCTCCGGCGCGGCCGGCGGTCGACCGGTCGCGTGCTCACAGCCCCTCCGCCCGGTCCTCGCCGAGCGCGGTGAGTCGGTCGCGCAGTCGGGACGCCTCCGCCGGGCGCAGCCCCGGCACCCGGGCGTCGCTCGCCGCCGCCGCCGTGTGCAACTGCACGGTGGCCAGGTCGAAGGCGCGCTCCAGCGGCCCGGCGCTGACGTCGACGAACTGCATCCTGGAATACGGCACGATCGAGAGCCGCCGGACCAGCAGCCCGTGCCGGACCAGCAGGTCGTCCTCCCGCTCGGCGTAACCCCAGGCCCGGACCGCGCGGACGATCGCCACGGCCCGCCACGCGCCGAACACCAGCACGGCGGTGAGGGCGAGCCCGAACAGGCCCTGACCGCTCAGTGCCCAGCCGACCGCCGTCACCGCCAGCCCGATCGCGAGCACCACGGCCAGCCGGATCAGCTCCACCCAGATCAGGTCGGTGGAGATCGGCTGCCAGTGGACCGTGTCCGGCCAGGGCTCCAGTGGCCCCCGCCCTGTGGACCCGTGGGTCAACAGCGGGCCGGGTGCGCCGGAGGCCGGACCCGCTGCGCCGGCGGCGGGCGACGGGCCGGCGGGCAGCAGGCCGGGCGCCGGCAGGTCGGGCGGGCGGGGGTCGGCGTCGTACCCGCCGGCTGTCGGTAGGGCTGCCGGCGGCAGCGGGGCGGGCGATGACGCGTCGGGCGGGGCGGGATCCGGGCCGAGCGTGCCGGGCGCCGGGAACGCCCCGGGCGGTGGCGGTGGTGGTGCGGTGCGCGGCCAGGACGGGGAGGCGGGGCCGGGGGAGGCCGGTGGGTCGACGCGGTCCTCCGCGCTCACCGATGGGATCCGTTCCGCGCGGCAGCGGCGCGAGGCGTCCCACCGCTGTGCCCAGTTGTTCGCCCGCTGCGCTCGCTCACATGTCGAGGGTAGGCGATCCGGGCACCGGATTGACGGCGCGCAGGAAGCCGCGTGCGTCCAGGAAATCGCCGAGGCTGCCCCGGTGCTCGTCGCAGGCCAGCCAGGTCTTGCGCCGCTCGGGGGTGTGCAGACGGGGATTGTTCCACTCCAGCGCCCAGACAGCGGGGGCGCGGCAGCCGCGGGCCGAGCAGATCAGGGCCTCGCCGGCGGGGGAGGGGTTGCTCATCCCGGCCAGTCTAGGGCGGCGGGGCGGAGGGCTTGAGCGCCGGGCGGCCACGGGGGGAGCCGCCCGGCGACGGGGTGAATGGTACACGCGGCGGGCCGGTCCGTGTCCACCCCGTGACGGGCGATTCGGCTGCCGGGGACGGCGCGGCGAAAATCGGCTTCTCCCCACCTCGACACTCAGCAAGGCGTGCGAGTCTTGATACCGCATCAGCCGCGACGACCGACCAACGCTGTGGAGGACCGGTGGCCCAGCCGACCATGCCCGACGCCCCGACGCCGAACGGGGCGGCCCCGGCGGACCCCGCGCCGGTGACCACACCCGCGCAGGACGCGACCCTGCTGGAACGGGCGCTGTTCGAGATCAAACGGGTCATCGTCGGGCAGGACCGGATGGTGGAGCGGATGTTCGTCGCGCTGCTCGCCCGCGGTCACTGCCTGCTCGAAGGGGTGCCCGGGGTAGCCAAGACCCTGGCCGTGGAGACCCTCGCCAAGGTTGTCGGCGGGTCCTTCGCCCGGGTGCAGTTCACCCCGGACCTGGTGCCGGCCGACATCGTGGGCACCCGGATCTACCGGCAGTCGAGCGAGAAGTTCGACGTCGAGCTGGGGCCGGTCTTCGTCAACTTCCTGCTCGCCGACGAGATCAACCGGGCTCCGGCCAAGGTGCAGTCGGCGCTGCTGGAGGTGATGAGCGAGCGGCAGGTGTCCATCGGCGGGGAGAGCTACCGGGTGCCCGACCCGTTCCTGGTGATGGCCACCCAGAACCCGATCGAGCAGGAGGGCGTCTACCCGCTGCCGGAGGCGCAGCGGGACCGGTTCCTCATGAAGATCGTGGTGGGCTACCCGACCGACGCCGAGGAGCGGGAGATCGTCTACCGGATGGGCGTCGCCGCGCCGGAGCCGAGCGCGGTCTTCGACACGCCCGACCTGATCGCCCTGCAACGCAAGGCGGACCAGGTCTTCGTGCACAACGCCCTGGTCGACTACGCGGTCCGGCTGGTGCTGGCCACCCGCGCGCCGGCCGAGCACGGCATGCCCGACGTCGCCCAGCTGATCCAGTACGGGGCCAGCCCGCGCGCCTCGCTCGGCCTGGTCCGGGCGACCCGCGCGCTGGCGCTGCTGCGCGGGCGGGACTACGCGCTGCCGCAGGACGTGCAGGACATCGCCCCGGACATCCTGCGACACCGGCTGGTGCTCAGCTACGACGCGCTCGCCGACGACGTGCCGGCCGACCACATCGTGCACCGGGTGATGTCCACCATTCCGCTCCCGGCGGTCGCACCTCGGCAGCAGGCCAGCCCGTCGTCGACCACCCCGCCGCCGGGCGCCGGCTGGCCCGGGCAGCGGCCGTGACCTCACCCACCCCTCGACCCGCCCCCGTCCCCGACCGCAGCGAGGCCGTGCTGTCCCGGCTCCAGTTGCTGGTCACCCGAAAGCTCGACGGTCTGCTCCAGGGCGACTACGCGGGCCTGCTGCCCGGGCCGGGCAGCGAGGCGGGCGAGTCGCGGGAGTACCGGGCCGGCGACGACGTACGCCGGATGGACTGGCCGGTCACGGCACGGACGACGACGCCGCACGTGCGGCGTACGGTGGCCGACCGGGAGCTGGAGACCTGGCTGGCGCTGGACCTCTCGGCGAGCCTGGACTTCGGCACCGGGCAGTGGCTCAAGCGGGAGGTCGTGGTGGCCGCCGCCGCCGCGATCACCCACCTGACCGTGCGCGGCGGTAACCGGATCGGCGCGGTGATCGGCACCGGCGGCGGCGCGGCCGCCCCGGCCCGGCGCTGGCGGGGGCGGCCGTCGCCGGCCGGGCCCGGGGTGCTCACCCGCCTGCCGGCCCGCTCCGGTCGCAAGGAGGCGCAGGGGCTGCTGCGCGCCGTCGCCAGCACCGCGATCCAGCCCGGCCGGGGTGACCTGGGCGCCCTGATCGAGATGCTCAACCGCCCACCCCGACGGCGAGGGGTGGCGGTGGTGGTCTCGGACTTCCTCGCGCCGGCCGAGCAGTGGACCCGGCCGATGCGCAAGCTGCGGGTCCGGCACGACGTGCTGGCGATCGAGGTGGTCGATCCGCGGGAGCTGGAGCTGCCCGACGTGGGTGTGCTGCCGGTGGTCGACCCCGAGAGCGGCGAGCTGCACGAGGTGCAGACCGCCGACCCGCGGCTTCGGCAGCGCTACGCCGAGGCTGCCGCCGCCCAGCGGGCCACGATCGCCGCCGCGCTGCGTAGCGCCGGCGCGGCCCACCTGCGACTGCGTACCGACCGAGACTGGCTGCTGGACATGGTGCGTTTCGTGGCCGCGCAGCGGCACGCCCGCACCCGGGGGACGACACGATGATCCGTTTCATGCAACCGTGGTGGCTGCTGGCCGTGCTGCCGGTGCTCGCCCTCGCCGCGTTCTACCTGTGGCGGCAGTTGCACCGCCGGGCGTACGCGATGCGCTTCACCAACGTGGATCTGCTGCGCACCGTGGCGCCGAAGGGGCTGGGCTGGCGCCGGCACGTTTCGGCGACCGCGTTCCTGCTCTGTCTGCTGGTGCTGGCCACCGCGCTGGCCCGTCCCGCGGTGGACACCAAGGAGCCGCTGGAGCGGGCCACCGTGATGCTCGCCATCGACGTGTCGCTGTCCATGCAGGCCGACGACGTGGCGCCGAACCGCCTGGAGGCGGCCCAGGAGGCGGCGAAGCAGTTCGTCGGCGAGTTGCCGAAGAGCTACAACCTGGGGCTGGTGTCGTTCGCCAAGGCGGCCAACGTGCTGGTGCCACCGGGCAAGGACCGGGCGGCGGTGACCAGTGCGATCGACGGGCTGGTGCTGGCCGAGGCGACCGCGACCGGCGAGGCCGTGTTCACCTGCCTGGAGGCGATCCGCTCGGTGCCGGCCGACGGGGCGGCGGGTATTCCACCGGCCCGGATCGTGCTGCTCTCCGACGGGTTCCGCACGTCCGGCCGGTCGGTGGAGGAGGCGGCGGCGGCCGCGCAGGCGGCCAACGTGCCGGTCTCCACCATCGCCTTCGGCACCGACACCGGCCAGGTCGACATCGGCGGCCAGCTCCAGCGGGTGCCGGTCGACCGGCTGGCCCTGGCCGAGCTGGCCGAGACCACCGAGGGCTACTTCTACGAGGCGGCCTCGGTGAGCGAGCTGAAGCAGGTCTACCAGGACATGGGCAGTTCGATCGGGTTCCGCACCGAGCCGCGCGAGGTGACCCAGTGGTACGCCGGGGTGGCGTTGCTGCTGGCGCTCTGCGCGGGTGCGCTCAGCCTGCTCTGGTCGTCCCGGATGCTGTGAGGCCGGCGGTGCCCGGGCTGGTCCCGGGCGCCGTCACCACTGCCCGGGTGACGAGATCGGGCGCGAGCGGTGGGGTCAGTGCCCGCCGCCGGCGAGCACGAAGACGATGGCCACCCAGACGGCGGCGAGGGTGAAGCCCAGCGGGGCGACGTAGCGGCTCATGGACGGCTCCGGGTGGCGGCTGGACGGTCCGCGTGCGGGGGCGGACCGCAGGGGGTGGGGACGCGCACACGAAGTCGTGACCGGGCGGCTCCCGGCGACCGTCCGGATTCGGACGGCGCGGCACGCGCACCTCGGCGTGGGCCGGGTGGCGGGGGAGCGGAGCGGGGTCAGCTCACCAGACTGAGTCGTGGCTCAGCGGGGCTGACCATCGGCCCGGCCACGACTGGGAGGATCGCTATCTCGCACAGCGATCACCTCCTGAAGTCGGGCGGGCCGGAACGTCGATCATCGTACACCCGCGCTGCCGACGGGACGCACTCGGCCGACCGGCCGGCCGCCCCTCCACCGCCCGGCCGTCGCCACCCCGTCCGCCGGGCCGGCCGGCGGCCCGCCCGTGTCAGCGTGACCAGCACCGCGGCGAACAGCGGCAGCCAGCAGCACCGGGCGAGCACCCAGCCCGGGCCGTCCGGCGCGGTGTGCAGCCCCGGCAGGGCCACCCCACCGCGGGCGGCGAGCGCGGTCACCGCGACCAGCACCGGCTGGTGCCACAGGTAGATCCGCACCGCGTTCCGGTTCACCTCGGTCACCGCCCGGCCCGGCAGCGGGCGGGCCAGCAGCCGTTCCAGCGCCGGCCGGGCGAGCAGCCCCACCCCGACCTGGGTGACCGCCAGCGCCACCGCCAGCAGCGACGGTGGGTTCAGGTTCGACACCCCCTCCCCGGGCACCCCGACCGCGCTGGCCGGATAGCCCAGCGCCAGCAGCGCGGCCAACGCGGCGGCACCGCCGCCGGCCAGCGCGCCCGCCACCCGCCGGCCGGCCAGCCGACCGTCGGCGTGCGCCAGGCCGAGCAGGTACGGCACAGCCCAGGCAGCCACCACGGTGACCGGCGGCAGGTCGGTGCCGGCCGGTAGCAGGCGGCCCGCCAGGTCGGCCGCCGCCACCACGGCCACCGCCGGTGCGACGCAGCGGATCACCCCCCACCTCGCGACGGCGGCACGCAGCGGGCCGGTCGACGCGACGAGGAGCAGCAGCGGTAGCAGGAACCACAGTGGACTGACGGCGAGCCGCAGCGCGACGGCGAGCGTGTCGTCCGGGATGCCGGCGACGGTGGCGGCGAGCAGCATGGCGGCTCCCGCACCCAGCAGCGCCAGCGCGGGCAGCGCCAGCCGGCGCAGCCGGCGCGCCAGCCAGCCGCCCGGCCCGTCCCGGTGGCGTGCCAGCGACCGGGCCGAGCCGAACCCGGCGGTGAAGAAGAACAACCCGAGGGTCTGCAACACCCACGTCACCGGGGCCAGGCCAGGCAGCGCGGTCAGCGGGCTGGCCTGGTGCAGCCCGCCGCCGGCGGTCAGCACCAGGCCGGTGACCAGCCAGTGCCCGAGCACCACCCCGCCGATGGCGTACGCCCGCAGCGCGTCGACCGCGCGGTCGCGGCTCACCGGGCGTTCCCGGCCCGGTCGGCGTCGGCGCCGCCCAGCACGACCGCCGCCACCGCGACCAGCGTGGCGCTGCCCGGCACCAGGTAGCCGTCGTGCCCGGCGACCCCAGCCACCGGCAACGGCCGGGCGCCGAACGCCGGGTCGCCGGGTCGCCGGCCGTACCCGAGACCGGGCAGCCGCACCGACGGCACCCGCCGGATCCAGTCGGTGGGCGCCTCGGCGGCCCAGAACCGCCGCCCGCCGCGCAGCTCGTTCGCGTGCTGCACCCCGGCGCCGATCCCGCCGAGGCTGACCACGTCAGCGACCTGCGGCGGGGCGTCCGCCGCGGCCAGCGACACCACCAGCGCCCCGTAGCTGTGCCCGACCAGGGTGATGGTCGCGGCGGGGCGGCGCCCGGCCAACTCTCGCAGCAGGGCGGCCAGGCCGACCGCGCCCCGCCGGGCGCTCGTGCCCGCGGCGGCGGTCAGCACCCCGTCGGGTGGGTCGTAGCCGAGCCAGGCCAGCACCGCGACCCGCGCCGCCGGGTCGGCCGCCCGCAGCTCCCGGTACAGCTGCCCGGCCTGCGCCGCCGGCGCCCGACGCGCCACCCCGCCCAGTCCACGGTCGAAGTCGGCCAGCGTGCTGCCGACACCGGGCACCAGCACCGCGATCCGGTCCGCGTCGGCCAGGTCGCCGAGCACCTCGACGGCACGACCGTCGCCGCGCGGGTCGAACGTCAGGAACCGGCGCCCGCCGGCCGCCCAGTCCGCGTACGGCGGGCCGGCCGCGCGCATCGCCGCCGCCGTGACCGGGTACGCCTCGACGAACCCGGCCGCCGCGACGGGCTCGGGTCGGGTCGGCAGAACCAGGTTCACGCCGAGCAGCGCGGCCAGCGCCAGTCGGCCGGCACCTCGTGGTCGCATCATGTTCTCCCTCCGGAATGTCATCCGGAGGGAGAGTGCGTGGGCGGGCAGCGCTCGCGCGTCGTCCCGGGGAGCCGTTCCCGGGCTGGCTCCGCAGAGCTACTCGCCGGCGGCGACCAGACCCGTCTCGTACGCCAGCACCACGGCCTGAGCGCGGTCGCGCAGCCCCAACTTGGCCAGGATCCGCCCGACGTGCGTCTTGACCGTCTGCTCGGCCACCACCAGGTCGCCGGCGATCTCCGCGTTGTTGCGGCCCCGGGCGATCAACCGCAGCACCTCGGTCTCCCGCGGAGTGAGCCCGGCCAGGTCGGTGGGGCGCGGCCGGTGGCGGTCCGGGCGGGCCGCGAACTCGGCGATCAGCCGGCGGGTGACCGCCGGGGCGAGCAGCGCGTCCCCGGCCGCCACCACCCGCACCGCGTGCACCAGGTCGGCCGCCGGGGCGTCCTTGAGCAGGAAGCCGCTGGCCCCGGCGCGCAGTGCCTCGTACACGTAGTCGTCCAGGTCGAAGGTGGTGAGGATGAGCACCCGGGGGCGCTGCGCCGACCGGTCGCCGAGCAGCTTGCGGGTGGCGGCCAGCCCGTCCAGCACGGGCATCCGCACGTCCATCAGCACCACGTCCGGGTCGAGCCGGCGGGCGGCGGCGACGGCCTGCGCGCCGTCGGCGGCGTCACCGACCACCAGGAGGTCCGGCTGGGCGGCGAGGAGCGCGCCGAAGCCCTGCCGGACCATCGCCTGGTCGTCCGCGATCAGCACCTTGATCATCGGTCCCCGCTCTCCGCGTCGTACGGCAGCTCGACCGCCACCTCGTAACCCCCACCGGGCAGCGGCCCGGCGGTGAACGTACCCCCCAGCGAGGTGGCCCGCTCCCGCATGCCGGTCAGCCCGTGCCCGGCGCCAGCCTCGGCGGTCGGCCGGACGTCCACGTCGTCGGGCGGCGCGTTCTGCACGCGTACCGCCAGGGTGGACCGGCCGGCGCGGACGGTGACCCGCACCGCGGCGCCGGCCGCGTGCCGGGCCGCGTTGGCCAGGCCTTCCTGCACGATGCGGTACGCGGCCAGCCCGACCGGCGCGGGCACCCGCCCGTCGTCCGCCGGCTCGGCGTCCAAAGTCACCGGCAGCCCGGCCCGGCGTGCCGCGTCCACCATCGCGTCCAGGTCGGTCAGGTCGGGCTGCGGCGCGGTCTGCGGGCCGGTCGACTCGCTGCGCAGCACCCCCAGCAGCCGCCGCATGTCGGTCAGCGCGTCACGGGCCGAGCCGGCGATGGCGGCGAACTCCGCGGCCACCGGCGCCGGCACGGCGGTCAGCCGGTACGGCGCGGTCTCCGCCTGCACCGCGATCAGCGACATGTGGTGGGCCACCACGTCGTGCAACTCCCGGGCGATGCGGGTGCGTTCCTCCAGCACCGCGCGGCGCTCCTGCTCCCGTTCGCTCAGCTCGGTCTGCTCGGCCAGCGCGCGCCGGGACATCCGGTTGCGCCGGATCAGGTCTCCGACGATCGCCAGCGCGCCGAGCAGCGCCAGGACGGCGGCCCGGTTCTCGGCGCGGACCAGGGTGAACACCGGAACCGTGGTGATCGCCACCACCCAGACCAGCACCGGCCGGTCGACCCGCGCGACGACCACCGCGACCACCGCGATCGACCCGAGCGCCAGCGGCGGGGTCCACGGGCCGGGCGCGTCGGCCGGCGCGTTGAACGTGCACACGAGCAGGGCCAGCACGGTCAGCCGCCAGGCCAGCAGCGGACGCCGGGGCAGCGCCAGCAGCGGCGCCACGGTCATCGCCGCGAACAGCACCGCGATCGGCGCCGGCAGGCCCCAGTCGTTCTCCAGGGCCAGCGTGATCCAGAAGAGGCCGAGCGCGGCGAGCAGCCCGACCGGGGCGGCGTAACGGGCCAGCCCGGGCCAGCGGGCCAGCAGCGGCCGGCCGGGCAAGGCGTCCGCGCCCAGCAGGGTGTGCCGCAGGGCGCGCAGGGCCCCGACGATCGGTTGCCGGTTCACCACCGGGAGGCTACGGGGCCGACCCTTCGCGGGGCGTGCCACCAGGGGTTGACCCCGGTGTCGTACCCCAGTGTGACGCGACTCCCGTTAGCGCTTACCTACCGGTAACGCCTAGGCTCCGACGCGTCCGTGCTGACCATTCGCAAGGGGGAATCGTGGCCCGTACCGTGCTGGTGACCGGGGGAAACCGGGGAATCGGCCTGGCCATCGCGCAGGCCTTCGCCAAGCAGGGCGACCGGGTGGCGGTGACCCACCGCAGCGGCGACGCCCCCGAGGGGCTGTTCGGGGTGCGAGCCGACGTCACCGACGCCGACTCGATCGACGCGGCGTTCACCGCCGTGGAGGCCGAGCTGGGGCCGGTCGAGGTGCTGGTCTGCAACGCCGGTATCACCGACGACACGCTGCTGCTGCGGATGTCCGAGGAGCAGTTCACCGGCGTGCTGGACACCAACCTCACCGGCGCGTTCCGGTGCGCCAAGCGGGCCTCCGGGAAGATGCTCCGGGCCAGGTGGGGTCGCATGATCTTCGTCTCGTCGGTGGTCGCGCTCTCCGGCGGCGCAGGTCAGGTCAACTACGCCGCCAGCAAGGCCGGCCTGGTCGGCGTGGCCCGCTCGATCACCCGGGAGCTGGGCAGCCGCAACATCACCGCGAACGTGGTGGCGCCCGGCTTTATCGACACGGACATGACCGCCGGCCTGTCCGACGACCGCAAGGCGGAGATCCGCAAGTCCATCCCGGCTGGCCGGATGGCCCACCCGGACGAGGTCGCCGCGGTGGTCACCTGGCTGGCCGGCGACCCCGCCGGGTACGTCTCCGGTGCCGTGATCCCGGTCGACGGTGGCCTCGGCATGGGCCACTGACCAGCGCTTTCTGACTACGTACGGAGGAACCCTGCATGTCCGGACTGCTCGCCGGTAAGCGGCTGCTGGTCACCGGTGTCATCACCGACGCCTCGATCGCCTTCTCGGTGGCGAAGCTCGCCCAGGAGAACGGCGCGCAGGTCGTGCTGACCGGCTTCGGACGGCTCTCCCTGGTCGAGCGGATCGCCAAGCGACTGCCCGAGCCGGCGCCGGTGATCGAGGTGGACGTGACCAACACGGAGCACCTGGCCAGCCTCGCCGACCGCGTCCGCGAGCACGTCGACGGGCTCGACGGCGTCGTGCACTCCATCGGCTTCGCCCCGCAGAGCTGCCTGGGCGGCGGCTTCCTCGACGCCCCCTGGGAGGACGTGGCGACCGCGCTGCACGTCTCCACCTACTCGTACAAGTCGCTCGCCATGGCGGCGCTGCCGCTGATGTCCGCAGGTGGCGCGGTGGTCGGCCTGACCTTCGACGCGACGAAGGCGTGGCCGGTCTATGACTGGATGGGCGTGGCCAAGGCCGGCCTGGAGTCCGCGTCCCGCTACCTGGCGATGCACCTGGGCAAGCAGGGCATCCGCAGCAATCTGGTCGCCGCCGGGCCGCTGCGCACCATCGCCGCCAAGTCGATCCCCGGCTTCGACCAGTTCGAGGACGCCTGGACCGAGCGGGCTCCGCTCGGCTGGAGCCTCACCGACCAGGAGCCCGCGGCCCGGGCCTGCCTGGCGCTGCTGTCCGACTGGTTCCCGGCCACCACCGGCGAGATCGTGCACGTCGACGGCGGCTACCACGCCATCGGCGCCTGAGGTGCAAGGAAGGGTCCCTTGTTAACGCCTGCGGTAGAGCAGGGGACCCTTCTTAACACCGTGGACCACTCCGGAGCAGGGGGCGTCGCCGGGTCGTCCCGGCCGACCGGCAAGAATGGACCCATGGCGTACGACGCGGTGGTGCTGGTGTCCTTCGGTGGGCCGGAGCGGCCCGAGGACGTGATGCCGTTCCTGCAGAACGTGACCCGGGGCCGGGGCGTGCCGCCCGAGCGGCTGGCCGAGGTCGCCGAGCACTACCAGCATTTCGGCGGGGTGTCCCCGATCAACCAGCAGTGCCGTGACCTGCTGGCCGCCGTCCGCGCCGACTTCGCCGCACACGGTCTCGACCTGCCCGTCTACTGGGGCAACCGCAACTGGGACCCGCTTCTCGCGGACACCGTGACCCAGATGCGCGACGATGGCGTCAGCCGGGCGCTGGCCTTCGTCACCAGCGCGTACGGTGGCTACTCGTCCTGCCGGCAGTACCAGGAGGACATCGCCGCCGCCCGGGCCGCGGTCGGCCCGGACGCCCCGGTGATCGAGAAGCTGCGCCAGTTCTGGGACCATCCCGGCTTCGTCGAGCCGCACGTCGACGCGGTCCGTGCCGCCCTGGGGCAGCTCGACCCGGCGAAGCGGGACGGCACCCGGCTGGTCTTCACCGCTCACTCCGTCCCCACCTCGATGGCGGCCAACGCCGGCCCGCACGGCGGCCGGTACGAGGCGCAGCTGCACGAGACCGCCCGGCTGGTGGCCGCGGCCGCCGCTCCCGACCTGCCGTACGACCTGGTGTGGCAGAGCCGCTCCGGGCCGCCGCAGGTGCCGTGGCTGGAGCCGGACATCAACGACCACCTGGCGACCCTCGCGCAGGGCGGCACCACCGGCGTGGTGGTCAGCCCGATCGGGTTCGTCTCGGACCACCTGGAGGTGGTGTGGGACCTGGACACCGAGGCGCTGGAGACGGCCAAGCAGCTCGGCCTGGACTTCGTCCGGGCCGGTACCCCGGGCACCGACCCGCGCTTCGTGGCCATGGTGCGGGAGCTGGTCACCGAGCGGACCGACCCGGACGGTGCGCAGCTGCGCCGCCGCCTGGGCGAGCTGCCGATGTGGGACACCTGCCCCACCGTGTGTTGCGTGCCGACCCGCCGCCCCTGACCGTCCACCCGCCCACCGACAACCCGGGGATGACCGATGCATGACCGCAAGCCCGTCGAGAGCTGGCTGACCGACATGGACGGCGTGCTCGTGCACGAGGGCCAGCCGGTGCCTGGCGCGCCGGAGTTCATCAACCGGCTGCGCTCGTCTGGCAAGCCGTTCCTGGTGCTGACCAACAACTCGATCTACACCCCGCGCGACCTGACCGCCCGGCTGAGCCGGATGGGGCTGGACGTGCCGGAGGAGTCGATCTGGTCCTCCGCGCTGGCCACCGGCCAGTTCCTCGCCGACCAGCGGCCGGGCGGCACCGCGTACGTGATCGGGGAGGCGGGGCTGACCACGGCGTTGCACGCGGTCGGTTACGTGCTCAGCGACTTCGCCCCGGATTACGTGGTGCTCGGTGAGACCCGCACCTACAGCTTCGAGGCGATCACCAAGGCGGTCCGGTTGATCAACGACGGGGCTCGGTTCATCTGCACCAACCCCGATGTCACCGGTCCGTCGGTGGAGGGCGCGCTGCCCGCCGCCGGCTCGGTCGCCGCCATGATCTCCAAGGCGACCGGGGTGGAGCCGTACTTCGTCGGCAAGCCGAACCCGATGATGATGCGCTCGGCGCTGAACACCATCAACGCGCACTCCGAGAGTACCGCGATGATCGGCGACCGGATGGACACCGACATCCTGTGCGGGCTGGAGGCCGGGCTGGAGACCATCCTGGTGCTCACCGGGATCAGCAGCCGCACCGAGGCGGAGCGTTACCCGTACCGCCCGTCCCGGATCATCAACTCGGTGGCGGACCTGCTCGACGAGGTCTGACCAACCTCGTCAGGGGCGCAGTGGAGCGTTGCAGGCGGCCACCAGCGCCTGCCGGCAGGCCGTGGTGAGCGGGCGGAGCGCGGCGTCGCGCTGCTGCGCCTCGTAGTTGTTGATCGCGCCACCGGGCGCGGCGTGCCCGGCCAGCGCGAGCACCCGGTCGAGCACCGCGGCGCGGGCGAAGAGTCGGCGGGCCCGGGGGTCGAAGCCGGGCGGCAGGTCGGTGGCGCCGTCCGGGCGGCGCAGCGCGGCCAGCGCCCCGGCCAGCTCGGGCCGCCACTGGGCGACGTCCAGGCGGGTCAGCGCGGCGGTCGTCTCGGCGAGCGCGGCAGCCAGTTCGGCCTCGGCCTCGGCGGCGCCGGGCAGCGACAGCGACGCGGCGGGCGCGTTGGCCGGCAGCGGGTAGACCCGCCAGAGCACCGTCTCGAAACAGTCTCCCGAGCCGGAGGTGTGCAGCCGGACCTGCGGGATCAACCCGAGCCCACCGGCCACCACCGCCTCGCCCGCGTCCAGCGCCGCGCCGGCGAAGTCGCCGGGGCCGGGCAGCCCCCGGGGGTCGCCCGGCGCGGGCAGCACCAGACGGATCTCGTCCGGGGAGAGCTTGGCCAGGGTGGGCAGCGCGGCGCCCAGCGGGACGTCGGTCCAGGTGCCGGGGGCGTCCGCCACGAGGTGCTCCTCGTCGCCGGCGATGGCGTCGGCGACCTCGTCGTACGGCACCAACCCGGCGCGCCACGCGCGCACCCAGGCGACGAACCGGCTCGACCGGCGCGGCGTGAGTGTGGCCGCGCCCGCTGTGGGGGTGGACATGCCGAAAGGGTACGTGGTCAGCGGTGGCCCTGTCTCGACTGCCGCTCCGGCCGCCCTGCCTGCCCCGAACTGCCCCCTTCGCCCCACTCGCGGCCCACCCACTGCTCAGGTCGATCATGGAGCCGTGGTGGGCGGTCCCTGCTGATTCGTGCCGTTTCGCGGGGCACCACAACTCCATGATCGATGCAGCCGAGGGTGGGGGTGCAGGGCTCGGCGGTGTGTCGGGATGGTGGCCGGGGGTGGCGGGGTTAGCGTGATCGACATGGCGGGGCGATACGGCGAGGACGTGTTGGCGGGCGACTGGCGGCGGCGGAAGGTCACCCCCGAGGTGGACGCCGAGCCGGATCTCGTGGTGGAGGACGCCGACTCCGGGTTCTGCGGGGCGGTGGTGGGCTTCGAGGCCGGCGCGGTGGTGCTGGAGGACCGGCACGGCCGGCGACGCAACTTCCCCCTGCTACCGGCGGCGTTCCTGCTCGACGGCAGCCCGGTCACGCTGCGCCGTCCGGCCCGCGCGCCGGTGCCGGCGGCCCGCCGGCGCACCGCGTCCGGCTCGGTGGCGGTGGACAACGTCCGCGCCCAGGTGGCCAGGGCCAGCCGGATCTGGGTGGAGGGCATTCACGACGCGGCGCTGGTCGAGCGGATCTGGGGCGACGACCTGCGGATCGAGGGCGTGGTCGTGGAACCGCTGGACGGCATCGACGCCCTGGACGCCGAGGTGCGCGACTTCGCCTCCGGCCCGACCCGCCGACTCGGCGTACTCGTCGACCACCTGGTGCCGGGCAGCAAGGAGAGCCGGATCGTGGCCCGGGTGACCTCGCCGTACGTGCTGGTGACCGGGCATCCGTACGTGGACGTCTGGCAGGCGGTCAAGCCCGCGGCGCTGGGCATCGCGGCGTGGCCGGTGGTACCGCCGGGGCGGCCGTGGAAGGAGGGGGTCTGCGCGGCCCTCGGGGTGGCCGAGCCGGCCGACATGTGGCGGCGCATCCTGTCCCGGGTGAACACCTTCGCCGACGTGGAGACCCCCCTGATCAACGCCATGGAACGCCTCATCGACTTCGTCGCCGACCCAGCCTGACCGATCCGCGCCGCATCGCGCCCACCCTGAACACCAGGCGTGGGTCAGGGCTCCTGGTCGGGGGTGCGGGTGTGGACGAAGGTGGCGATGTCCAGGGCGACCGCCCGGCCCTGCTCGTCCCGGCACACGGTGAGGATCTCGCCGTCCTGCCCGCCCGCGCGGCCTCGCCAGCGGTCCGGTCCCTCCGCGACGAAGCGCAGGTCCGGCGCGCCGACCGGGCCCGCCAGCAGCTCGCCGGCGGCGTCCACGGTCACCTCGATCTCGCTGCCCATCCACCACCAGCGGCCGGTCAGCTCGGCGAGCTCGGCGGGCGGTGCGGCTGCGGCTGGCCGCCACGGGGTGACCGGCGTCGGGTCGGCGTCCAGCACCAGCGTGAGCAGCTGCCGGCCGAGTGCCCCGAGGTGCCCGGTGCGCAGGCCGTACGAGTTGGCGAAGCCCACCACGGCGGTGCGGGTGGGCCGGTGGACGGCCAGCGAGGCGATGTAGCCGGGCATCGAGCCGCCGTGCCCGACGTACACCCGGTCGCCCTCCCGGAAGAGTTCCAGCCCGAGGCCGTGCCCGTGGTTCCAGGACTCCAGGTCGCTGATCACCACGGGGGAGCACATCTCGGTCAGCGTGTCGGCGGCCAGCACCTTCGGGTCCGGGTCGGCCAGGAACGCCGCCCACCGGCCCAGGTCCTCGATCGTCGACCAGAGCTGCCCGGCCGGGGCCATCGCTCCGGTGTCGGTACGGGGCTCCTCGCGCAGCGTGTCGTGCCACGGGTGGACGACGTAGCCACGGGCGAACGGTTCGGTGGCCGCGTAGGTGGTGCGGCGCATCCCCAGCGGGGCGAGGACCCGCTCGCTGAGCAGGTCCGCCCAGGGAGTGCCGGTGAGCCGTTCGAGCACCCCGCCGAGCAGCCCGTACGCCAGGTTGGAGTAGTGGTATGTGGCGTGCGGCGGGTACGCGATCTTGTCGGCGGTCAGCCCGGCGAGCAGGGTGGTCAGGTCGGCGCCCGCGGTCCGCTCCCACCAGTCGCCCTCGGGTTCACGCTGGATGCCGCTGGCGTGCCCGAGCAGCTGGCGCAGGGTGAGCGTGCCGACGCCGGTGCCCGGCAGGTGCCGCTCCAGCGGGTCGTCCACGGCCAGCCGGCCGGCGTCGCGCAACTGCATGATCAGGGTGGCGGTCATCGTCTTGCTGATCGAGCCCAGCCGGTACTGCAGGTCGATGTCCGGGCGGGGATGCTCGCCGGCGACGGCCAGGTGCGCCAGCGTGCCGTCGCGGACCACGCCCAGCACCAGCGACGGGGCGCGGCCGTCGGCCTGCGCCTGGGCCACCTGGGCGTCGACCTGTCGGGCGGTCTCGGGCAGCAGGGTCAACGGGAACTCCTCGCTCGTCGGCTCGGCCGGATCGCCATTTCTGGGGTGTTTCGGCGGGCCAGGTGGGTTCCGCCGAGCCTACTGATCATCACGGGTCGGCCGCGCGTGCATTTGCGTGTCACGATCGTGGTGTGGACGCCGTGGTGTGGATCGTGTTGGGTGTGCTGCTGGTTGTCGCCGAGGTCTTCACGACGACGCTTTTTCTGATCATGTTCGGGGTCGGCGCGTTCGCCGCCGCGGGCGCGGCCGCTCTCGGCGCGCCGGTGGCGGTGCAGGCGTTGGTGTTCGCGGTGGTGTCGGCGCTGAGTCTGGTGGTGGTCCGCCCGGTCATCCGGCGGCACCAGCGCTCGGCACTGGACAGCGGCGAGCAGGCCTTCGGCGTGGAGGCGATCGAGGGCTCCATGGCGTCGGTGCTGGAGCGGGTGGACGCCGAGCGCGGCCTCGTCAAGATTGACGGGGAGCTGTGGAGCGCCCGGTCGTACGACACGACGCAGACGTACGAGCCTGGTGAACGGGTGCGAGTGATAAAGGTCCGGGGCGCGACCGCCCTGGTCTGGCAGGACGACGTTTCTTCCGCCGGCGAGCTGCCGGAAGCGAGAGGGTGAACGGGATGACGGCCATAGGCGTACTGCTGATCGCAGTGGCGTTGATCGCTGTGGTGACGCTGGCAAAGGCGGTGCGGATCGTGCCGCAGCAGCGCCAGGACGTGGTGGAACGGCTCGGAAAGTACAAGCGCACGCTCAGCCCCGGCCTCAACCTGCTGGTGCCGTTCATCGACGCGGTACGCACGAAGGTCGACATGCGGGAGCAGGTCGTCAGCTTCCCGCCGCAGCCGGTGATCACCTCGGACAACCTGGTGGTCTCGATCGACACGGTCCTCTACTTCAAGGTGGTCGACTCGGTCCGGGCGACGTACGAGATCTCCAGCTTCCTGCAGGCCATCGAGCAGCTCACCGTCACCACGCTGCGTAACGTGATCGGCTCGCTGGACCTGGAGCGCGCGCTGACCAGCCGCGACGAGATCAACCGGCACCTCTCGGGCGTGCTGGACGAGACCACCGGCCGCTGGGGCATCAAGGTGACCCGGGTGGAGATCAAGGCGATCGAGCCGCCGGCCAGCATCCGCGACTCCATGGAGAAGCAGATGCGCGCCGAGCGGGACCGTCGCGCGGCGATCCTCACCGCCGAGGGGCACAAGCAGTCGCAGATCCTCACCGCCGAGGGTGAGAAGCAGTCCGCGGTGCTGCGGGCCGACGGTGACCGGCAGGCGCGGATCCTGCAGGCCGAGGGTCAGGCGAAGGCGATCCGGACGGTCTTCGACGCGATCCACCAGGCGAACCCGAGCCAGAAGGTGCTCGCCTACCAGTACCTGCAGGCCCTGCCGCAGATCGCCCAGGGCAGCGCCAACAAGGTCTGGATCATCCCGGCCGAGCTGACCAAGGCACTGGAGGGGATGGGTGGCGCGCTCGGCGGGCTGAGCCAGATGGTGGGGGACCTACCCGCGCCGGAGGCGGCCGACCACGCGAGCCAGGTCGAGCGCGAGGCCGCGCAGGCCGCGCAGGCCGCGGCGGACGCCGCCCAGCAGATCCATGACGAGGTACGCGTCGCCGAGGCGCAGGCCACCGGTGGCAGCAAGCAGCAGGGGCTGCCCGCGCCGGAGCCGGTCTCGCCGGCCAGTCTGGTCAGCGACCAGACCGACCAGCGCGAGCGCGAGTGATCGAGTTGGCCGGCCGTCCGGCCGGATAAATGCGAGAAAGACTCATGGGGCGCTCCGACGCCTGCCACGATCGGTCCTAGGACGGGTGGTGACCAGGCAATCGGGGCGCCCCGGCGCGTCCCGCACCGCTCGTGGACGAGCGAGGTGACGCATGAAGGATCCGGCGAATCGGATGTGGTCCTCGGAGCCGGTGCCCGGCGCGCACGACCCGGCCGGCCCGCTGGGCTCCCGGGCCAGCGGTGGCGGGTTCGGCGTACTGCCCTTCGTCGGCGAGCCGACCCCGGCCGGGCCGGCAACGAACGCCAGTTGGGCCTGGTCGGTGCGCCGGTTCGCGCGGGCGGCGGTGTGGCTGCTGCCCGCGTACGCCATCCTCTACGGCGCGGTGGCGATGGCCAGCGACGGCGGGGTGGGCAACGACCCGTATCCGGCCGACGGCCAGGCGGCGTACCTCATCGGCTGGGTGGCCGCGGTCTGGCTCGGCCTGCTCGCGCTGCTGGCCCTCACCGGGCTGCTGGCCGCGACCCGCAGCCGCCGGGTGGCCACCGCCGGGCTGCTGGTCAGCATCGCCGGCACCGTGCTGATGCTGCCCTTCGCCGGGCTCGCCGAGCAGACACCGGTCTTCGGCGTCACCGCGCGTTCGCTGGTCCTGGTCGGCGCTACCTTCTACAGCGTGGGCTGGGTCCTCACCGGGTGGGCGGTGGCCCGTTCGGGCACGTTCAGCCTCGGCGACGGGGTCATGCTGATCATCGCCGCGCCGCTGCTCGGCCTGGGTGGCGCCCTGATCGGCTCGTTGCAGACGTTCGGCGCGATCTTCGTGCTGATCGCCGGCATCGGCATCGGCTACCGCTCCGGCCGCCTGATGCCCCGCGAAACGGCCCGCGACGCCGCCAGCGCCAGCCTCTCCACCCCCTGACCCACCCCGCTCCACCCACCCACCCACCCCGACCCGGTGATCAAGAGGTTGGCGTCAAAAAGGGCCTCCTGGTTGACGCAAACCTCTTGATCACCGGTGCCAGGGGAGCGCGGGTGGGTGGGCGTGGGTGGGAGTTGGCTGGTGGGGGGCCGTGAAGTTGCTGACAATCCCGGGTTGAGGGTGGTCGGTTGGCGGCTTTCGTGGCAATCCTGGGGAGCATGGCCGCCTCTCGCTCGCCGCTGTCGCGGCTGTTCACCGTGCTGCTCGCCGGCTTGCTGGCCGGGCTCGCCCTGGCAGTCGCCGCGTTGCCGGGCAACCTGCTGCTCGGGTTCGCCACCCGCTCCGCGATCGGGACGTACGCCGCGTTGCCCGACGCGCTGCGCACCCCGGCCACCCCGCAGCGCTCCTACCTCTACGCCAATGACGGCAAGACGCTGATCACGACGTTCTACGACGTGAACCGCACCGATGTGCCGCTGTCGGAGATCGCCCCGGTGATGCGGCAGGCGATCGTGGCGGCTGAGGACCGGAGGTTCTACGAGCACGGCGGCGCCGACCTGCGGGGCCTGGCCCGCGCGCTGGTGGCGAACGTCAAGGGCGGCGGCACCGAGCAGGGCGGCTCGACCCTGACCATGCAGTACGTCCGTAACGTGCTCAAGACCGACCCCACCCGCACCGCCGAGGAGCGCGCCGCCGCCACCGATCCCACCATCGGCCGCAAGATCCAGGAGATCCGGTACGCGGGCGCGCTGGAGCAGAGCCTCGGCAAGGACGAGATCCTCAACCGGTACCTGAACATCGCCTACTTCGGCTCCGGCGCGTACGGGATCGCGGCGGCCAGCCAGAAGTACTTCGGCAAGCCGCCGGCGCAGTTGACCCTCGCCGAGTCGGCACTGCTCGCCGGTCTGGTGCAGTCCCCGGACGCGTACAGCCCGATCGACGGGGACAAGGACGAGGCGCTGGCCCGCCGGTCGTACGTGCTGGACTCGATGGCCGAAACCGGGGCGATCACCGCAGCGCAGGCCGCGCAGGCCAAGGCCGAGCCGCTGACCCTGCACCCCACGCAGCAGCCCAACGGTTGCACCGCCGTGGCCCAGGGCCACGACGACTGGGGCTACTTCTGCGACTACCTGCGCCGGTGGTGGGTGACCCAGCCGGCGTTCGGGGCCACCGTGCCGGAGCGCGAGCAGGCTCTGCGCGCGGGCGGCTACACCGTGGTCACGTCCCTGGACCCGCAGGTCCAGGCAACCGCGCAGCAGCAGGCCACCAAGGTCTACGGGTACGACAACAAGCGCGCCCTGCCGATCGCGGCCGTGCAGCCGGGCACCGGTCAGGTGCTGGCGATGGCGGTCAACCGGCACTACAGCCTCGCCGACAACCCGAACGGGCAGGCCAACTTCCCGAACACCGTCAACCCGCTGATCTCCGGCGGTGCCAGCGTCAACGGGTACCAGGCCGGTTCGACGTTCAAGCTGTTCACCATGCTCGCGGCGCTGGAGTCGGGCCGTACCCTCTCCACCGGCTTCGACGCGCCCGCCAAGCTACCCACCCGGTACGCCGCCGAGGGCCCCGGGAGCTGTGACGGCCATTGGTGCCCGGCCAACGCCAACCCGGACTGGATGGACGGGTACCGGATGATGTGGGACGGCTTCGGCCGCTCGGTGAACACCTACTTCGTCTGGCTGGCCGAGCAGGTCGGCCAGGACAAGGTGGTGGAGATGGCGCAGCGGCTCGGCATCACCTTCCGCGCCGGCCCGGACGCCGACTTCGCCAAGAACGATGCCGCCAACTGGGGTTCGTTCACCCTCGGCGTGGCCGCCACCACCCCGCTGGACCTGGCCAACGCGTACGCCACGGTGGCCGCCGAGGGCACCTACTGCACGCCGGTGCCGGTGGTCTCGGTGACCGCCGCGAACGGCGACAAGGTGCCGGTCGGGCAGCCGTCCTGCAAGCGCGTGCTCGACGCCGACGTGGCCCGTGCCGCGACCGACGCCGCCCGCTGCCCGGTCGGGCAGCAGTCGCCGTACGGGCAGTGCAACGGCGGTACGGCCACCGGCGTGAACGACATCCTCGACGGCCGCCCGGTGGCCGGCAAGACCGGCAGCTCGGAGCAGAACGCCACCGAGACGTTCGTCGGTTTCACCCCGCAGGTCGCGGTCGCCGGCATCGCCGCCAACCCGGACGACACGACCGACTCGGTGGGTTCCGCCGTGCAGGCCAAGGTGATCGACGCGGTCGCCCGGGTCATCGCCACCGCCGTCAAGGGCCAGCCGGAGAAGGCGTTCGTCGCGCCGAGCCGCGAGCTGGCCGGCGAACCCCGCCGCCCGGTCGAGCGGGCTCCCGTCGTCCCCGACCGCAGGTCCGACCAGGACGACCCGCGGTCGCTGCTCCAACGCTGGCTCGACCGTCGCGGCTGACCGCACCCCCGGCGGGGGTCGGTCAGCGGAAGCGCGGGTCGGCCCAGTCGACGAAGCGGGCGAAGAGCGCGTGCGGACGCGGCGTGTCGTAGGGGTTGAGCGTGTACAGGTCACGGGTGGCGTGAGCGAAGACGCCCGTCAGCAGGATGTAGAGCGGTACCCGGTCCGCCTCGTGCCGGGCCCGCAGCAGCAGCCGGGCCACCGCGCACGGCCACGGGTCACCGCACCCGGCGCACACCCAGAGCGGCTTCAACGGCCGGTGCGGCTCCAGCCACGCCGGTAGCTCACCCACCGCCGTCGGCCGGCACCGATCCGGGGGTACGCGGGCCGCCGCGTCGCGTGTGCCAGCGCCGTCGTTCAGTTCTGCTGCGTTCACCATGTCTCCTTCTGCCCAGGGGGAGCGGCGCCGGGGCGTACCGGGGGAATGGCTGCCGACCCGGCGCCGCGTGCTTCACAGTCTGCTGACCAGGCCACTACGCTCGGAAGCTTCCGCAGTGGGGCGGGGAGCATCGGACCGGCACCCGAGAGTGCCCGGGAACCGGCCCGGCCCGCCGTAGAGGAGGTGGAGAGCCGGTGAGCGTGTCCGCGTCGGAGTTCCTGGTTCGCGAGCTGCGCCGGCAGCGCACCCTGGCCGGGCTCACCCAGGACGAGCTGGGCGAGCGGGCGCACTTCTCCGGCAAGCAGGTCAGCGCGGTCGAGTTGGGCACCCGCCCGCCTCGCGAGGACTATCTCGCCGCCGTCGACCGGGCACTGGACACCGGCGGGCTCTTCGTGCGGCTCTGGGCCGATCTGGTGAAGGACGACGCCGCCGCGCCGGTCTGGCTGCGCGAATGGATCGAGTTCGAACGCGAAGCCGTCCTGCTCCGCTGGTACGAGCCGCTGTATGTCCCGGGGCTCCTGCAGACGCAGGACTACGCGAGGGCCACATTGGCCGGCGGGCGGTTCACCGTCGAGGAAATCGATCGGGCCGTCGCCTCGCGCCTCGACCGGCAGGCGATCTTGACGCGGGAGAAGCCACCGCAACTCGTGGCCGTGGTCGACGAGGCGGTGATCCATCGGCCGGTCGACCGACCTGGGTTGATGGCCGCCCAACTTGCCAGACTCGTGGAGCTGGCGGAACTGGACCACGTGCAGTTGCAGGTCGTGCCAGCCGAGACGGGAATGTATCTGGGCATGGCTGGCCAGTTCATCATCGCCGAGCTGCCGGACGGCGATCGGGTCGCGCACGCCGACAATCAGCTCACCGCGCAGATCGTGGAGCAGGCCGCGGACGTTGCTAGGCTGTCGGGCACCTGGGAGATCGTGCGGAACGAGGCACTCTCCCGGCGACAGTCACTCGACTTGATCAAGGAAGTGGCGAAGACATGGACCTGGCGGGTGCCCACTGGCGCAAGTCGAGCCGGTCCGGCGGCAATGGCGGCTCCTGTGTGGAGGTAGCGGACAACCTGCCGGGGGTGGTGCTGGTCCGGGACACGAAGGACCGCTCGGGCGGCACCCTCGCCTTCGCGCCGGCCGCCTGGCGGGCCTTCGTCGGCTTCGCCCGCCAACGCTGACCTCGCCGGCCGGCGGTCAGCCCTGCCGGCGACGTGGGCGGTAGCTCGCGATGGTGGCGGGCAGGCCGCGGCGGATGATCCCGGCCCAGTCGGTGTCCCCGCGCAGCACTGCGGCTGCGGTCTTGCGCGCCTGCTCGGCGGTGAAGTGCGGTGGCAGCATCAGCTCGGCCGGGTCGACCAGCGCGTTGATCACCACGGGACGGTCGGCCGCGAGGGCTCGCTCCCAGACGCCGGGCACATCGGCGGGGGAGTCGACCAGCTCGCCGTGCAACCCGAGCACCTGTGCCCACTGGTGGTAGCCGATGTCCGGCAGCTGCTGGCTGTCCGGGAACATCGGCGTCCCCTCACTTGAGCGCTGCTCCCAACTGACGAACGCCAGGTCCCGGTTGTTGAGCACCAGCACCACGAACCGCGGGTCGGCCCAGCTCCGCCAGTACTTGGCCACGGTGATCAGCTCGTTGACCCCGTTCATCTGCATCGCCCCGTCGCCGATGAGCGCGACGAGGGGTCGGTCCGGGTGGGCGAACTTGGCGCTCAGCGCGTACGGCATGGCGCCGCCCATGGACAGCAGCGTGCCGGAGAGGCTGGCCAGCATCCCGGGGCGGACCTGCACGTGTCGGGCGTACCAGGCGGTGGCGGTGCCGCAGTCCACGGCGAGCATGGCATTGTCAGGTAGCCGCTCGCTGAGCGTGCTGAACAGCAGCTGCGGGTTGACCGGGTCGGCGTCCTGCTCGGCCAGGTCGCGCTGCACCCGGCGCCACGCCGAGGTGGCCTCGGTGATCTCCGTCCGCCATTCGGTCGGCCCGGGACCGGGGCCCAGCTCGCGCAGCAGCGCCCGCAGGGTGGGAGCGGCGTCGCCGGTCAGGTTGACCTCGGTCGGATACCGCAGCCCGAGCTGGGTGCCGTCCAGGTCGATCTGCACCCCGCGGGCCTGCCCGGGTGGCGGATAGAACTCCGAGTACGGCATGTTGCTGCCCACGATCAGCAGGCGGTCGCAGCGACTCATCATCTGCCAGCTCGGCCGGGTGCCGAGCAGCCCGATCGCGCCGGTCACCCACGGCTCCCGGTGGTCGACGGCGGTGAAGCCGAGCAGCGCGGTGGCCACCCCGGCGCCGAGCCGCTGGGCGATCTCGCGGACCTCGTCCTTCGCGCCGAGGGCGCCCTGCCCCACCAGCATCGCCACCCGTTCCCCGCCGCGCAGCACCTCGGCCGCCCGGCGCAGGTCCGCCTCGGGCGGCACGGTCGGCGTGCTGCTCGGCACGTTGCTGGTCTGGTAGTAGCCGTGCGCGTGCGGCGGGTCCGGGACGGCCGGCTTGTCCTGGAGGTCCGCGGGAAGCACCAGGGCGGTGACCGTACGCCGGGCCAGCGCCGTGCGGCACGCCCGGTCGACGAGGTGACGGACCTGCGCCGGGTGGTCGAGTTGGGCCAGGAACGCCGCGGCCACGTCCTTGTAGAGGGCGAGCAGGTCGACCTCCTGGTAGTAGCCGCCGCCCTCGGCTGTGACCACGGTGTGCCCGACCAGGGCGATGACCGGCTGGTGGTCGAGCTTGGCGTCGTACAGGCCGTTGAGCAGGTGGATGGCTCCCGGACCGCTGGTCACCAACGCGCAGCCCAGCGGCCCGCCGCCGTACTTGACGTGCGCCGACGCGGCGAAGCCGGCGGTCTCCTCGTGCCGCACCTGGACGAACTGGGCCCGCTCGTTGGTGCGTTGCAGGGCGGAGGTGAGGCCGTTGATGCCGTCGCCGGGATAGCCGAAGTAGCGGTGCACTCCCCAGCTGAAGAGGCGGGCGACGATGTGGTCCGCGACGGTCGGCTGCTTGGGCATGGTGCCTGCTTCGCCCGGCGCGGCGTGATCTGGGCTCACCTGGCTGGTCCTTCCCGTCGGGTCCGGTACGTCGCACGCCATTCCCCTTCCTTTACGGACAAAACACCCTCAACGCCGTGGGCTCGACCGGCTTCGCAGTGCTCGGCCGGGCGTCCGGCAGAATCGTCGGGTGCCCGTCCACCAGATCACCGACCCCGACGACGACCGGATCGCCGACTACCGCGCGCTCACCGACGTCGAGCTGCGCACCCGTTGGGAGCCACCGCACGGCCTGTTCATCGCCGAGGGGGAGCTGGTGCTGCGCCGGGCGCTGCGCGCCGGCTACCCCGCCCGGTCGTACCTGATCGACGCC
Source organism: Micromonospora sp. NPDC005161 (assembly GCF_053599855.1). NCBI lineage: Bacteria > Bacillati > Actinomycetota > Actinomycetes > Micromonosporales > Micromonosporaceae > Micromonospora > Micromonospora sp. NPDC005161. The sequence continues at coordinate 106,435 of NZ_JBSFYQ010000016.1, read as the reverse complement.
AAGCGCACCGACCAGCTCGCCGACCTGGACACCGGCGACGCGCCGGTCTACGCGGCGACGCAGGACGTGCTGGAACGGGCCACCGGTTTCCACGTACACCGGGGGGTGCTGGCGTCGTTCCACCGCCGGCCGCTGCCGACCGCCGCCGAGGTGCTCGCCACCGCGCGCCGGGTGGTGATCCTGGAGGACGTCAACAACCACACCAACCTCGGCGCGATCTTCCGGGCGGTGGCGGCCCTCGGGGTGGACGCGGTGCTGCTCTCGCCGAGTTGCGCCGACCCGCTCTACCGGCGCAGCGTCCGGGTCAGCATGGGGGAGGTCTTCGCCGTCCCGTACGCGAAGCTGGATCCGTGGCCGGACGCGCTCGCCGAGGTCCGGGCGGCCGGTTTCACCGTGCTGGCCATGACCCCGGCGCCGGACGCGGTGCCGATCCAGCGCCTCGACGCCACCCAGCGGGCCCGCTCGGCGCTGCTGCTCGGCGCCGAGGGCGCCGGCCTGACCCGGGCCGCCATGGACGCCGCCGACGTCCGGGTGGTCATCCCGATGCGCCGTGGCGTCGACTCACTCAACGTGGCCGCCGCCACCGCCGTGGCCTGCTGGGAGTTGAGCCGCGACGACCCGTGGTGAGGGCGCGGACGCCCTTGTCAGCTGATTGGACGCGGAGCAGATCCGACCGGTGACCCGGCCCGTCGGCGGCGGCATGTCGAGTTCCGGTGTCACGGACGGTAGCGTGGCGGCCGTGTTCCCTACCGTCCGTGAGGTCCTCGCCCTCGACCCGGTCCGCCACGGCGCGCCGCGCGTGGTGGCCGGGGACGCCGGGCTGGACCGGCCGGTCCGCTGGGTGCACGTCGCCGAGGTGCCGGACATCGCCACCCTGCTCGGCGGCGGCGAACTCGTGCTCACCACCGGCATCGGGCTGCCCGGTGACGACGCGGGGCTGCGCGCGTTCATCGGCGACCTGGCCGACGTCGGCGTCTCCGGGCTCGTCGTCGAGCTGGGCCGCCGGTACGTCAGCGGGGTGCCCCGGGTGATGGCCGCCGCCGCCGAACGGCGCGGCCTGCCCCTGGTGGAGCTGCGCCGGGCCACCCCGTTTGTACGGATCACCGAGGCCGTGCACGCGCTGATCGTCGACGCGCAGCTCACCGAGCTGCGCGCCACCGAGGAGATCCACCAGCGGTTCACCGACCTCTCGGTCGAGGGCGCGGACGCCGCCGAGGTGATCCGGCAGGCCGCCGAGCTGTCCGGTTGCCCGGTGGTGTTGGAGAACCTGTCCCGGCAGGTGCTGGGGTACGACCCGGCGGGCGAGAGCGCCGAGCTGCTGCTGGACGGCTGGGAGCAGCACTCCCGGCGGATCCGGCCGGCCGGGCGGACCGCGTACGACCCCGACAGCGGCTGGCTGGTGACGGTCGTCGGCGCCCGGGGGCAGGACTGGGGACGGCTGCTGCTGCGCTGGCCGGCCGGCGGGGAACTGCCCAGCCGTCGAGGCACCGACCCGGTGGAGCCCGACGCACGACCCGGCAGCGGCCCGCCGACCCGGCTCACCATCCTGATCGAGCGGGCCGCGTCCACCCTCGCGCTGGGCCGGCTGATCCGCCGCGACGCCGAGGGGCTGGAACGACAGATTCACCGCACCCTGCTGACCGCGTTGCTCGACCACTCCCGGCCGGTGGATGAGGTGGCATTGCGGGCGAAGGCGCTCGGCGTGGTGCTCGAACGCCGGCACCTGGTCGGCGTGATGGTCCGCCACCGGGCCGACGACCCGGCCGGCGAGGGTGGCCCGGAAGCCGGCCTTGCCCGGCTGCGGGACCTGTCCGAGGCGGTCGGCCAGGCGTTGCGGGAGGCGAAGCTGACCGCGCTGACCAGCGCTGTCGACGACCACTCGGTGGGCGCGCTGCTGGCCCTGCCGGACCCGGCCGCCGAGGACCGCGCGCTGTCCGCGTTCGCCGCCGCGCTGCGCCGGGTACGCCTCGACGCCGGCACGGTCCGGACCGCGTCCGGCGCCGACGGGTCCCGGACGGTTTCCGTTGCCGACCCGTCCCGGGCTGCCGGCGGTGCTCCCGGCGGGGTGATCGTGGCGGCCGGGTCCGGGGTGGGCAACCTGCGGGAAGCCCGACGGTCACTGGTCGAGGCGCGCCAGATCGCCGAGGCGGCCCGCCGGGACCGGCGTGACCTGCCGATCTTCCGGCTGCCGCACGTCGGACTGGCCGGCCTGCTGCACCTGCTGCGCGACGAGCCCCGGTTGCAGACGTTCGTGGAGCGCGAGCTCGGGGCACTGCTGGAGTACGACGCCCGGCACCCCCGGGAGCGGCTGCTCGACACCCTGCGCGCGTACCTGGAGCAGGGGCGCAACAAGTCCGCCGGTGCCGCCGCAGCCCACCTGTCCCGGCCGGCCTTCTACGAGCGCCTGGCCCGCATCGCCCGGATCCTCGACGTCGACCTCGACTCCGTCGAAGCCTCCCTCTCCCTACACGTCGCCCTACTGGCCCTGGACGCGGTCCGCACCCCCTGACCCACCCGGCCCGGGGCGGGTCAGGTGAGGGCTGTCAGGGCCTTGGCGTAGGTGGGGGGGATGTGGTTGGGGCCGCCGGGGGTGAAGACGTCCGAGGTGGCCACCGCTGACCAGGCGGTGGCTGGGACGGCGTCGACCAGGGCGCGGATCACCGGAGCGTCGCGCCACTGGTCCTGCTCGGCGAGCAGGCCCAGAGCCACCACCGACTCCTCGACCTCGCCCACGCACTCGAACGGCTTGTGCCCGTCCACGCCCAGCAGCTCCCGGTAGCCGGGGATCTGCTCGGGGTCGGCGAGCAGGTCGCCGCCGAAGATGTGGGTGACCCGCTCCCGCGGCATGAACGGCGCCATGGCCAGGAAGACGAACCGGCACTTCGGGCAGTTGCGGCACCAGCGTTCGCTCGCGTCGCGCAGCTTGAACGCGGCGTTGCAGCTGGTCACCACGTCGTCGTACCGGGTGAACTCGGCGAACAGTCGGGCGATGTGCAGCTCGGACAGCGAGCGCAGCAGCGAGAAGTACGGCTCGGTCAGGCCGGCGTGCTCGGCCAGCGCGCCGCGCAGCAGCCCCTCCGCCTCGACGCCCTTGGACCACTGGTGATTGATCTCGTGACCGTTCCAGACCAGGTTCGGGTCGGACGCCGAGCGCTCGTTGGACATCACCACCGGGCCCAGCCCGTGCAGCACCGCGGTCGCCACGGCGATCAGCGAGTTGATCGCGGTGACCGGGATGTGGCCGTTCAGCGCGCCGGCCGCGTTCAGGTCGAACAGCACCGGGTCGATCCGCCGCCGGGCAGCGAGGGGGGTCAGCCCGGACGCCTCGTTGACCGAGACGATCACGTGGTTCGGGTTGACCGAGAACGGCACCGGGTCCAGCTCGGCCCGGCGTAGCGCCTCCAGGCTGACGATGGAGTCCTTGCCGCCGCCGACCGCGGAGAGGGGACGACGGTCGGAGTCGTCGTACACGCGCGGCGACTCCGGCGAACCCGCTGGCACCTCCGGCCGCAGCTCCAGCACGTGCGGCAGCTGGTTGCGGTACGCGTACTCCGCGAGGCCCCTGGTGTAGACGGCGGTGACGTAGTCGACGGTGGCCGCGCCCAGCGGCGCCGGCAGCACCAGCCGGGGCGGCGCGGCGGCCTTGTAGTAACTGACCCCGGCGACCAGGTGCAGCACTTCCAGCACCCGGCCGAGGGTGGCCACCGTCTCGTCCGACGGCGGCTCCGCCGGCAGCGGAAGGGTGATGACCTCGGTGAACCGCTGCTCGCCGGCCGGGCCGGTCAGGGCGTAGTCGAACAACATCTCGCCGGTGGCGAAGTCGATCGAGTAGGACGGGAAGGTGAAGGCGTCCATCCGCCGGAGCTGCTCGTTGGGCACACGCCATACTAGGCCCTGGTTCGTCCGGCCGTGTCCGGCTGCGCCGGACCGAGCCCCGCCCACCGCCGCCGCGACCACCGAGGAGAGCCCCGTGCGCCTGTCTGACCTGCGCGGACGTACCGTCGCCGTCTGGGGTACCGGCCGCGAGGGCCGGGCCGCGGTGACCGCGATCGCCGCGCACGGCCCGGCCGACCTGGTCGCCGTCGACGACAGCGCCAACTTCCTCTCGCTGCCGTGGGACGGCCCGCTGGCCGAGGCGGCCCCGCTGGTCACCGGCGAGGCGGGCTTCGAGCGGCTGGCCGCCGCCGACGTGGTGGTCCGCTCGCCAGGCGTGCCGCAGACCCACCCGTGGCTGGTCGAGCTGCGCAGGCGCGGCGTCACCGTGACCCAGGGCACCGCGCTGTGGATGGCCGACCACGCCCCGCGCACCGTCGGGGTCACCGGCAGCAAGGGCAAGAGCACCACCTCCAGCCTGATCAGCCACCTGCTCACGGCGACGGGCCGACCGAACGTCTTCGGCGGCAACATCGGCGTGCCCACCCTCGACCTGCCGGAGGCCGAGCTGTACGTGCTGGAGCTGTCCAGCTACCAGTGCAGTGACCTCACCGACTCGCCCCGGGTGGCCGTGGTCACCGCGCTCTTCCCCGAGCACCTGGACGCGCACGGCGGGGAGCGGGAGTACTACCGGGACAAGCTCAACCTGCTCGCCCACGGCCCGGAGACGATCGTGGTGAACGGCGCCGACCCCCGGCTCGCCGCGGAGCTCGGTGATCGCCCGGTGGTCCGTGCCGGTCGCCCCGACATCACCAACGTGGCCACCGGCGCGGACGGCACGCCCTGGTTCCACCTCGGCGACCAGCCGCTCTTCCCGCGCGCCGTGCTGCCCCTGGTCGGCCGGCACAACGAGGGCAACCTGTGCGTCGCGCTCGCCGTGCTCGACGCGCTCGGCGTGGACGTGGTGGCCGAGAAGGACACGCTCGCCGTCGCGGTCGCCGGGTTCCAGGGGCTGGCCCACCGGCTCACCGAGATCACCGACCCGTCCGGGCTGACGTTCGTCGACGACACCCTGGCCACCAGCCCGTACGCGGCCATGCACGCCATCGACGCGTACGACGGCCGGCCGTTGACCGTGATCGTCGGGGGCACCGACCGGGGTCTGGACTACACGCCGCTGGCCGAGCACCTGGCGGAGCGGGAGTTGACCGTGATCGGCATCCCGGACAGCGGTACCCGGATCGTGGCGGCGCTCGCCAACCTTCCCAAGGTGCGTACCGAGCTGGTCGACGACCTGGTGGACGCGGTGCGGCTGTCCAGGGAGCTGACCCCGGCCGGTGGGGTGGTCCTGCTGTCCCCGGCGGCGCCGAGCTACGGCCAGTTCCGCAACTTCGAGCACCGCTCCGAGGTCTTCGCCCAGGCCGTCGCCGACACCGCCGGGGCCTGACATCGCGCCCGGCCGGGGTCAGAGCGGGTCGGGCCGGTCGTGCAGGGCGCGCATCGAGCGGATCGCCGAGCGGATCTCCTGCAGGTAGCGCCCCGGCGTGAGTGTCTGCTCGGGCAACACGGCCAGGTCGGCCAGCGTCGGGTCCACCCCGACGGTGTCGATGCCGCAGCCGTACGGCACGGCCAGGGTGCGTAGCGCGTCGCAGTGCTGGAACGGCACGTAGATCGGCGCGGTGACCATCAGCACCTCGTCGCCCGGGGCGAGCTGGACGTGCGCCGCCCAGAACCGCTGTGTGTCGGCGGTGTGCGCGCGCCGCCGGTGCGGTTCGCTGGACGGCGCGGCGAGCACCCGCACCGGCGGCAGGCCGACCGGTCGGTAGGTCCGCGACGACCAGGAGTGGTGCGGGTGCCCGGCGTCGACACCGTCCTGCTCGGCCGGGGCGGCCGCCCCGAACACCCGCCGGACCGCCGTGTCCAGCACGTCCACCTCGGTGTCGTCGGCGGGCAGGCCCGCATCGGCCAGCGTCCGGCGTTCCCAGTCGGACAGCGGCCGGAAGCTGCCGAGCACGGCGACCTCGCCGTCCACCCGCAGGCCGGAGCGCAGCAGGTGGGCGGCGTACCCGACCCGGCGTACGCAGGCGTGCGCCAGGCCGCCGAGCACCACCAGGTGGGCGTACGCCGACCGGGCCGGCGCCACCGGCCGGATCAGGCCGAGCGCCGCCGCCGACGCGAGCACCAGCTCGATGGTGCCGGGGTCGAGGTCCGGCTCCCGGGCGTCGGGCCGTTCCCGGCCGCCGCGGAAGTCCCAGTGTCGAGCGGAGAACTCGTCCAGGAACCGGAGCACGTCGGCGAGGTCGCCGTCCGGCCAGCTGCCCCCGAAGTGCTCGACCAGTCGGCGTATCGGGTCCGCGGAGACCCACTCGGCGATGCCGGCGGCCGGTTCGCCCGGCGCCCCGGTCGGCAGCGGTACGGGCAGCTCAGGCACCGCCGGATCGTACCGGGCCAGCGGGGCGGCCTCGTTGTCGTCCCGTCGTACCCTGACGGCAGCCGGCGCCCGGGAGGTACCTCGATGGCCGATCTGCTCCACCGACCCCGCAACGACCGGGTCGGGCCGGCGGGTGGCTTCGTCCGGCTGCTGGCGCACACCGGCCCGGTCGCGCTGGTCGGCATCCTGCGCCGCAGGAGACCGAGCCGCAGGTGGAGGCGGGGCGACGCCTGCCGGCGCCGGTGAAGCTGCTGGTGATCCTGGTCGGCGCGACGCTCACCGGGCAGCTCGGCGAGCTGCTGCGCGCGATGGTGGTGACCTTCCCGTACTCCGGGGTGCTGGTGGCCGTCGAGAGCCGTCGCGACCTGGTGGCGTTCACCCGGCACTTCGCCCGCGACAGCCTGGCGCTGGTCGGCTTCCTGGCGGCGTACCACTGGTGGCAGGACACCTCGCCGGCCACCGCCCTGGCGGCCGGCTGGGTGGCCTTCGCGCTGATGGCCGGGGCGCTGCACGCGGTCTCGCGGGTCGGCGCGGTCGGTCACCGCGCGGGCGCCACCGCCGGCTGACGTCTGGCCCGCCGCCCGAGGCTGACGCACTGTCAGGAGCGGGCGCGCGCTGCGCTACACAGTGGCAGTTGTCCACACCGGCCGCCGGTGGGAGCGTGCGGTATCCACGAATGCCGCTGAAGGGTTGCCACGATGACCGACGACCTGCTGGCCCGGCACCGGGCCGTGCTTCCGTCCTGGATGCCGCTGTACTACGCCGAGCCGATCGAGTTGGTCTCCGGCTCGGGTCGCCGGGTCACCGACGCCCAGGGCCGCAGCTACCTGGACTTCTTCGGTGGCGTGCTGACCAACATGATCGGCTACGACATCCCGGAGATCCGGGAGGCGGTCGAGCGGCAGCTCGCCTCCGGCATCGTGCACAGCTCGACGCTCTACCTGATCCGGCAGCAGGTGGAGCTGGCCGAGAAGATCGCGCAGCGCTCCGGCATCCCGGACGCGCGGGTGTTCTTCACCAACTCCGGTACCGAGGCGAACGAGGCGGCGTTGCTGGTCGCCACCAACCACCGCCGCTCGCACCAGATCCTGGCCGTGCGCAACAGCTACCACGGCCGGTCGTACGCGGCGATGGGCGTCACCGGCAACCGCAACTGGTCGGCCAGCGGGCTGAACCCGCTCCAGGTGGCCTGGCTGCACTCGGGTGACCGGGTGCGCGGCCTGCTCGCCCGGCTGAGCGCCGAGGAGCAGGTCGACGCGGCGGTGGAGGACCTGCGTGAGGTGCTGGCCACCCAGACCGCCGGCGACGTGGCGGCGTTGATCGCCGAGCCGATCCAGGGCGTGGGTGGCTTCGTGCACCCGCCGGACGGGCTCTTCGCCGGCTGGAAGAAGGTCCTCGACGAGCACGGCATCCTGTTCATCGCCGACGAGGTGCAGACCGGCTGGGGGCGTACCGGGGAGCACTTCTGGGGCTACCAGGCGCACGGGGTCACGCCCGACCTGCTCACCTTCGCCAAGGGCATCGGCAACGGGTTCGCGCTGGCCGGGGTGGTCGGGCGTGCCGAGGTGCTGGAGTCGGTCCCGGCGATCAGCTTCTCCACGTTCGGCGGCAACCCGATCTCCACGGCGGCCGGCAACGCGGTACTCGACTACCTGGTCGCGCACGACCTCCAGGCGAACGCGGCCCGGGTCGGCGCGATCCTCGCCGACGGTTTGCGCGCCTCGGTCGGCGGGCTGGACTGCGTCGCGGAGGTACGCGGCAAGGGGCTGATGCTCGGCGTCGAGTTCGTCCAGCCGGGCACCAGCGAGCCCGACCCGCCGCTGACCAACCGGGTCTTCGAGGCGTGCCGGTCCGGTGGCCTGCTCGCCGGCAAGGGTGGCCTGTACGGCAACGTGCTGCGGATGGGCCCACCGTTGACGCTGACCGAGGAGGAGGCCCGCGAGGGCCTGGCGATCCTCGTCGACGCGATCCGGTCGGCGGCGGGGGTGGCGGCGTGAGCAGCCGAATCGGGCACTTCATCGACGGCAAGCGGGTCGGCGGCACGTCCGAGCGGCGGGGCGACGTGTTCGACCCCGCGACGGGTCGGCGTACCGCCGAGGTGGAGCTGGCCTCGACCGCGGACGTCGACGTCGCGGTGCGGGCCGCCGCCCTCGCCGCCCGGGCCTGGCGGGACGCGTCCCTGGCGAAGCGGTCGGCGGTGCTGTTCGCCTTCCGGGAGCTGGTGCACTCCCGCCGGGACCGGCTCGCCGAGGTGATCACCGCAGAGCACGGCAAGGTGCTCGCCGACGCCGCCGGGGAGGTGCAGCGCGGCCTGGAGGTGATCGAGTACGCCTGCGGCCTGCCCTCGGCGTTGCGCGGCGCGTTCAGCGAGAACGTCTCCACCGAGGTCGACTCGTACACGATCCGCCAGCCGCTCGGGGTGGTCGCGGTGATCTCTCCGTTCAACTTCCCGGTGATGGTGCCGCTGTGGTTCGTGCCGGTCGCGGTGGCCTGCGGCAACGCGGTGGTGCTCAAGCCCAGCGAGAAGGACCCCGGCGCGGCGCTGCTGCTGGCCGAGTGGTTCGCCGAGGCGGGCCTGCCCGACGGGGTGCTGAACGTGGTCAACGGGGACAAGGAGGCGGTCGACGCGCTGCTGGACCACCCGGAGGTGCAGTCGGTGTCGTTCGTCGGCTCCACCCCGATCGCCCGGTACGTCTACCAGCGCGGCACCGCCGCCGGCAAGCGGGTGCAGGCGCTCGGCGGGGCGAAAAACCACATGGTGGTGCTCCCCGACGCCGACCTCGACCTGGCCGCCGACGCGGCGGTCAACGCCGGGTTCGGCTCGGCGGGGGAGCGGTGCATGGCCATCTCGGTGCTGGTGGCGGTGGAGCCAGTGGCCGACGCGCTGGTCGAGCGGATCGCCGCCCGGATGGCCGGGCTGCGTACCGGTGACGGCCGGCGGGGCTGCGACATGGGCCCGTTGGTCACGGCCGAGCACGCGGCGAATGTGCGCTCCTACGTGGACGCCGGGGTGGCCGCCGGCGCGGTGCCGGTGGTGGACGGTCGGGACGTCACGCCGGACGGCGACCCGAACGGCTTCTGGCTGGGTCCGACGCTGTTCGATCGGGTGACCCCGCAGATGTCGGTCTACACGGACGAGATCTTCGGGCCGGTGCTCGCCGTGGTCCGGGTCGACTCGTACGACGAGGCGGTGGAGCTGGTCAACGGCAGTCCGTACGGCAACGGCACGGCGATCTTCACCAACGACGGCGGCGCGGCGCGGCGCTACCAGCACGAGGTGGAGGTGGGCATGGTCGGGATCAACGTGCCGATCCCGGTGCCGATGGCGTACCACTCGTTCGGCGGCTGGAAGGCCTCGCTCTTCGGCGACCTGCACGCGCACGGCGAGGACGGGGTGCGCTTCTTCACCCGGGGCAAGGTGGTCACCAGCCGCTGGCTGGACCCGCGCCACGGTGGGGTCAACCTCGGGTTCCCCACCCAGACCTGAGCAGCCGCAGCACGCCCGCCCCGGCCAGGTACGCCAGCAGGGCCGGGATGGGTGTGCCGAGCGGCTCCGGTGCCCGCGCGGGGGTCGCGCTGTTGATCAGCAGCGCGGCCACCACGGCGGCGTAGCCGGCCACGGTCAGCGCCGTCCGTGTGGTGGTGCCCCGTCCGGCCCGGCGCCCGGTGCGGTGCCGGGCGCTGCGCGCCTCCACCGGGCCGAAGATGGCGACCAGGACCGCCAGGACCACCGCGAGCAGCAGCAGCCAGGGCACCCGCCACGCCCACCAGGCGGCCGAACCGACCGCCGGGGTGGGTAGCGTCCCGGTCGCGTCGAGCAGGCCGATCAGCAGGACGGCGGCGGTCAGGTGCCAGAGGAAGACGGTCAGCACCACCAGGTTGACCCCGATCACGAGCTGCCACGGGCCGGTGCGGCGCAGCAGGCGCTCCGCCGGGCCGTGCAGCAGCAGGACCAGGCCGAGTTGGGCCGCGGCGACGGCCAGCAACGCGAGGCTGGGCGGCGCGGCGTTGTCCAGCCGCTCTCCGGGCACGTGCAGCATGGCCACCGGCCAGGGGCCGAGCACGGTGAGCAGCAGCAGCGCGGCCAGCCCGACGGCCAGGAACACCACGCCGGCTCGGCGGGACGTGGGCAGCCGGCGTCGGCGTGCCCCCGGACGGTCGGGTGCCGACGGCTCGGCGGCGCGGGTGTCGTGCCAGGCGAAGCCGAGCTGGTGTACGGCCAGCCAGCCGAACAGGTAGTTGCCGTACCCCTGCTGCTCCGGCCCGGTCATTCGGAGCAGGTCGCCGACGCCGACCAGGGCGACCAGCACGAGCGGGACGGCCAGGCCGAAGCGGCGGTGCAGCGCGTACATCGGTGGGGTGAGCGCGACCACCGCCAGGTAGGCGACCAGGAACCAGAGCGGGATGGTGGCGAACCAGACCACCTCGCGGATCCGGGTCGGGTCGGCGTCGAGCAGCCGGGCCACCGCCGCCGCGGCGCTGAGCACCAGCACCAGCACGCTGGTGGGGCGCACCAGTCGGGCGCTGCGGTCGAGCAACCAGCCGGCGGCGTCGCCGTCCCGGGCCCGCAGCCGGGTCAGCGAGGCCGCGTTGGCGTAGCCGCCGACCAGAAAGAAGACCGGCATCACCTGGGCCACCCAGGTCAGCGGGTACGCCCAGGGCAGCTCGCCGAGCGCGGAGTGCCCGGTGGGCCGGCCGGCGGCGTCCCGCTCGATCACCGTGACGCCCCAGTGCCCGAGAACGACCATGGTGATGGCGAGCGCCCGGAGCAGGTCGACGTACCGCTCCCGGCCGGGCGGGGTGCGCTCTGCGAGCTGGCGCAGGCGGCGCATCGCCTCAGGCTATGCGACCCGGTGCTGGCCGGTGGTGATAACGGTTCGGCAGCCGGGGGTTGAAGTCCGCGCGTCGCTGCCGTAGAAATTCTTCAACGACCCAGTGTCATATGAAGACAAGCAACACATCCCCCTGCGCCTCGACGCGACGGACGCCACCCCCCATCACCGGCGCCCGCCCGACCCGACCCGAGGAGACATCATGAACAGGCGTGACATCCTGCGGCGCAGCGCCGCCGCCGGACTGCTGGCCACCCCCGCCGCCGGCCTGCTGACGGGCTGCGCCACCGGCGGTGGCGACGACAAGAGCGACGCCACCGCCTACAAGGGCACCAAGTCCGAGCAGAATCCGCTCGGCGTCAAGGAGGACGCCCCGCTCGAGGTGGTGATCTTCGGCGGCGGGTTCGGCGAGGAGTACGCGAAGGCCCACGAGGCCATGTACACCGAGAAGTACCCGAAGGCGCAGATCAAGCACTCCTCCACCCAGGAGATCAGCAAGACCCTCCAGCCGCGCTTCGTCGACGGCACTCCGCCGGACGTGGTCAACAACTCCGGCACGGGTCAGATCGACTTCAACGGCCTGGTGAGCCAGAACGCCCTCGCCGACCTGGGCGAGCTGCTCGCCGCCCCGAGCCTCGACATCCCCGGCAAGACGGTCAAGGACACGCTGCTGCCCGGCGCGGTCGAGATCGGTTCGTACGACGGCAAGTTCCTGGTGATGAACTACACCTACACCGCGTACGGCATCTGGTACTCCAACAAGCTGTTCACTGAACGCAAGTGGGAGTACGCCAAGACCTGGGACGAGCACATCGCGCTCTGCAAGCAGATCAAGGCCGCCGGCATCGCCCCCTGGACGTACGCCGGCATACACCCGCGCTACATGAGCTGGCCGCTGATCTCCACCGCGATCAAGTTCGGCGGCCCGTCGGTGGCCACCGCCCTCGACAACTTGGAGCCGAACGCCTGGAAGTCCGACGCGATGAAGGCCGCGGCCGACGCCTGGCACCAGATCGTCAAGGACAAGTACATCCTGGAGGGCTCGCCCGGCCTGGACCACAAGCAGTCGCAGACCGCCTGGTGCCAGGGCAAGGCCGCGTTCATCTCCTGCGGTTCCTGGCTGGAGAGCGAGCAGAAGGCCGTCACCCCGGCCGGGTTCAACATGACCATCGCGCCGACGCCGAGCCTGGGCAGCGGCGACAAGCTGCCGTTCGAGGCGATCCGGGGCACCGCCGGCGAGCCGTTCATGGTGCCGGCCAAGGCCCGCAACGTCGCCGGCGGCCTGGAGTACTTCCGGACCATGCTGTCGAAGAAGGGCGCCCAGGACTTCACCCGGAAGGTCGCCAGCCTCACCGTGGTGGCCGGCGCCAGCGAGGGCGTCGAGCTGCCGTACGGGCTGAGCACCGTGGTCAAGGCACTGGACGCGTCCGGCGCCAACGGCTTCAACTGGGTCTACAACAACTTCTACCGCAAGCTGGAGCGCAATCTCGTCGACGCCGCGTGCGGCGAGTTCTTCAGTGGCCGGATCGGCCCGGCGGACTTCCTCGACCAGTGCCAGAAGGGCGCCGACTCGATCGCCCAGGACAGCTCGATCAAGAAGTTCAAGCGGGCTGCGTGACACCCCGGCCGGTGGGGGCGGACCGCCCCCACCGGCCGCACCACGGGAAGTAGGTCCTCATCGTGAGACATGGCAAGTGGCCGCTGATCGTCACCTTCCTGGTGCCGCCGGTGCTGCTGTACGTCGTCTTCGTCGTGTCGCCGTACCTGCAGGCGTTCCAGATCTCCACCACCGACTGGCTCGGCTACTCGGCCGACGCCAACTCGGTCGGCCTGGCGAACTTCAAGACGCTGTGGCACGACGGGTACGTCTGGAACGCCTTGCAGAACAACGCGATCCTGCTGGCCCTGGTGCCGGTGCTGACCATTGTGCTCGGGATCTTCTTCGCCACCATGCTCGCCATGGGTGGGCGCAAGGGCCGTGCCGGCGTGACCGGTGTACGTGGCGGCGCGTTCTACCGCACGGTGTACTTCTTCCCGCAGGTGCTCTCCGTGGTGATCATCGCGCTGCTCTGGAAGGAGGTCTACCACCCGAATCAAGGGCTGCTCACCAGTGCCCTGCACGCGCTCGGCCTGCCCGCGCCGACCTGGCTCGGTGACCCGGCGACCGCCTTCTGGTGCGTCCTCGCGGTGATGGTGTGGAGCAACGTCGGCTTCTACGTGGTGCTGTTCGGCGCGGCGATGTCGGCCGTGCCGAAGGAGATTTACGAGGCGGTGCTGCTCGACGGCGCGTCCCGGTTCACCACGCTGCGCCGGGTCACCCTGCCGCTGCTCTGGGACACCGTCCAGGTGGCCTGGGTCTACCTGGCCATCTTCGCCCTGGACGGGTTCGTCCTCGTGCAGCTGATGACCAACGGCGGGCCGAACTTCTCCACCGACGTGATCGGCGTACGGATGTACGACACCGCCTTCGGCAGTGAGACCAAGTTCGGCTACGCCTCGGCCATCGGCGTGGTGATGTTCTTCCTGACCCTCTCGGTGGCGGTGCTGTCGCTGCGGGTCGGCCGGCGCGATCGGATCGAGTACTCGTGACCACAGTGGACAGACCCGCCCCCGCCGCCACCGCGTCGACGCCCTCCGCCGGCCGGGACCGCCCGCTCCGCCGGGACCTCGGCGTGGCCAACGTCTTCTCGCACGGCTTCCTGCTGCTCTGGGGCCTGCTCACCGTGCTGCCGCTGCTGTGGATGTTCATCAGCTCGTTCAAGACCAACGGCGAGATCCTGGCCGACCCGTGGGGGCTGCCCGGGGCGCTGAACCTGGACAACTGGGCGCGGGCCTGGACCGGCGCGCACATCGGCCGGTACTTCTTCAACAGCCTGGTGGTGGTGGCCGGCTCGGTCAGTCTCACCATGCTGATGGGCGCCACCGCCGCGTACGTCTTCGCCCGGTACGAGTTCCGCGGCCGGCAGTTCGTCTACTACCTGTTCGTCGGCGGTCTGATGTTCCCGGTGTTCCTCGCCCTGGTGCCGCTCTTCTTCGTGGTCCGCAACGCCGGCCTCTTCGGCACCTGGATCGGGTTGATCCTGGTGTACGCGGCCTACTCGCTGCCGTTCACGGTGTTCTTCCTGACCGCGTTCTTCCGGACCCTGCCGACCTCGGTGGCCGAGGCCGCGATGGTCGACGGCTGCGGTCACTTCCGACTGTTCTTCCGGGTGATGCTGCCGATGGCGCGTCCGGGACTGATCAGTGTGGCGATCTTCAACTTCCTCAGCCACTGGAACCAGTTCCTGTTACCGCAGGTGTTGATGCAGGGCGACGAATCCAAGTGGGTGCTCGCCCAGGGGCTGTTCGCGCTGTCGGTCAGCCAGGGCTACGCCGGCGACTACGCCCGGCTCTTCGCCGGGCTGAGCATCGCCGTGCTTCCGGTGCTCGCCGTGTACGTGGGCTTCCAGCGACAGGTGCAGACCGGCCTGACCGCGGGCCAGCTCAAGTAGCCGACCCGCCGATCCGGCCCGCACGTCTGACCGATCTCGATCGCCGCGCCGCTGGCGCAGACCTCCGCGTCCACACCCCGATCCGACCCCCGCCTACGCACCCGGATCTTCGCCGTGGAGCGGCGGGCGCGGGGCCTCTCGGGCAGGCGAGGCGCGGCGGCTCGCGTTGATCGTGCTCGATCCAGGATGTAGTGGCCTCCGGACGCGAGTTGGGGACTATTTCCACGATCGAGCGCGCTCTGACCCAACGCGGCGGGCGGGGCGCGGGCGGGTGTGGGTCGGGCGGTCAGGGTGTGGGGAAGAGGCGGGCGTGCAGGGCGGTCGGATCGGTCACCTCGGGCAGTTCGCGGGCGGCGAGCCAGGCCGCGGCGGCGGCCCCGTCGCCAGCGGTGCGCAGCGGCGCGTCCGGCCAGTGCCGGCCGACCTCGGCCCGGACGGCGGCGGCCAGCGGGGTGTTCCCGGTGAGCAGCCCACCGCCGAGCACGAACGGTGTCACCGCCCCGGCCGGGCGGATCCGGCCCACGCTGTCGACCAGGTGCGCGGCGGCCTCGGCGAGCAGTGCGGTAGCGACGGGTTCACCGTCGGCGGCGGCGGTGACGACCAGCGGCGCCAGCCGGGCCAGCTCGATCGGGGATCGGCGGGTCACCGCCTGGATCGTGGCGTCCACGGTGCCCCGAGGGCGGGCGGCGATCTCGGGGCTGCCCAGCAGGTCGGTGAGCACCGCCGTGGCCAGCGCGCCGGGGGCGCGGCCGGCGTCCAGGTCGGCGAGCAACCGGCGGACCGCCTCACGGCCCAGCCAGAAGCCGGACCCGGCATCGCCGAGCAGCCAGCCGTGTCCGTCGGCGACCCGGTCCAGCCGCAGGTCACGGACCTGAGCGGTGATCGCCCCGGTGCCGGCGATGAGCACCGTGCCATCCGGGTCGGCGGTGCCGGAGGCGTAGGCCACCAGGGCGTCGCCGTGCACCGCGTACGGGCAGCGCAGGCCGGCGTCCTGCCAGGCCCGGTCGAAGGCGGCGCGGCCGGCCGGGTCCGCGAGCAGCCGGGCCGCCCCGGCCAGCCCGATGGTGCCGGCCGCCACCCGGGTCGGGTCGACGTCGGCGAGCGCACCGCGCAGGGCCTTCAGCAGCTCCGTGGCGGCCTGTTCGGCACCGTGGCTGGTGGGGTTGCCACCGCCGGCTCGGCCGGTGCCGAGGCGTTCGCCGGTGAGGGTCAGGGCGGTCGCCCGGGTGGACGTACCGCCGACGTCGAGACCGACCACGACGGTGTCGGACATCGGCACGGCCTCCTTGCGCTGCGCGGCGTTGGGCCCCGTTCATGCTGGTCGGCGCCGTCGTGCGGGGCAAGATCTGGCCTGCGCGGCGGGCTGTGCGCCAGGTAACAGTTTGAAAACTTCGCCCACAGTCTTGACACGGAGGGGCGTTCAGTAAGAACTTTTACCACTAACAGTTAACAATCTTTTTGGAAAGGCCAGGCGTCGCATGGTTGATCACGAGGTGGACACCTCCGCGGGGACCGCGGTGGTCGACGCCGACGCGTTCGACCGGCGAGGCGCGCTCGGGTCCGCCTCCGACGGGGTGCTGGCCCGGGTCCGCAACGGGCTCGGTGAGCTGACCGGCGCGCTGCGCCGGGTCGCCGAGCACGTGCTGAGCGACCCGGAGGCCGCCGCCCGATCCACCATAGTCGAGCTGGCCGAGCGCAGCGGCACGTCGCCGGCGACCATCACCCGTTTCTGCCGGGCGATGGGCTTCGAGGGGTACGCCGACCTGCGGCTGGGCATCGCCTCCGAGACCGGTCGGGCCCGTTCGGCCGGCTGGACCATCGACATCGGACGGGAAATCCAGCCGAGCGACCCGCTGGCCCGGGTGCTCGACCAGATCATGGCCGCCGACACCCGGGCCATGCACGACACCGCCGCGCTGCTCGACCTCTCCGAGGTGGAGCGGGCCGCGGTGGCCATCGCCGGCGCCAGCAGGGTGAACATCTTCGGCGCCAGCGGCAGCGCCCTGGTCGGCGAGGAAATGCAGTTCAGCCTGCACCGCATCGGGGTGGCCGCGTGGGCCTGGAACGACGTGCACGAGGGGCTGGCCAGCGCCGCGCTGCTGCGCACCGGAGACGTGGCGCTGGGCATCTCGCACACCGGCCAGACTCGGGAGACGATCGAGATGCTCGCCGAGGCGGGCAGTCGGGGCGCCACCACGATCGCCCTCACCGGCTTCCCCCGCTCACCGCTGGCCGAGCTTGCCGACATCGTGCTGCTCACCGCCAGCCAGGCGACCACCTTCCGGCCGGACGCGCTCTCCGCCCGCCACCCCCAGCTGGTGGTGCTCGACCTGCTCTACATCGCCGTCGCCCAGCGCACCCACGACCGCGCGCACGCGGCCTTCCGGCGTACCGCGCAGGCCGTCGACGGGCACAAGGCCGCGAAGGGAGCCCTCGCATGATCAGCGCCCAGGGGTACGCGGACGCGGTCCGCCCGGTGCTCGACCGGCTGCTCGACACCGAGGCCGACGGCATCACCCGGGCCGCCGACCTGATCGCCGAGAGCCTGCGCGCCGGCGGTGTGCTCCAGGCGTTCGGCGCCGGGCACTCCGAGGCGTTCGCCGCCGAACTGGTCGCCCGGGCCGGCGGGTTGGTCCCCACCAACCGGCTCTCGGTGCGTGACCTGGTGGTGCACGGCGACGCCCCGCCGGATGTGCTCGCCGACCCGAAGCTGGAACGCGACCCCTCAATCGCCCACCAGATCTACGCGCTCGCGGCGCCTCAGCCGCGCGACGTGTTCGTGGTGGCGTCCCAATCCGGCATCAACGGCTCGGTGGTCGAGCTGGCGGCGCTGGTCACCGAGCGCGGTCACCCGTTGATCGCGGTCACCTCGGTCGAGCACACCGCACGGGTGGCCCCGCGGCACCCGTCCGGTCGACGGCTCGCCGACCTCGCCGACGTCGTGCTGGACAATGGCGCGCCGTACGGCGATGCACTGCTGCCGCTCGAGGGCGGCGGCGCGGTCTGTGCGGTCTCCTCGGTCACCACTGCGCTGCTGGCGCAGCTGCTGACCGCGGAGGTCGTACGACGGTTCCATCAGGCCGGAGAGGTGCCCCCTATCTACCTCTCGGCCAACGTCCCCGGCGGGGACGAGCACAACATCGCCCTCGAGTCGCGGTACGCCGGGCGTCTCCGGCGCACGGCCTGACCCGAATTCCACAAGGAGAGACGACGATGTCGATTACCCCCGAGCACCCGGCCGAACTTGACCGCCGTACGGTGTTGCGCCGCGCCGCCGCCGTGGGCATGCTCGCCACTCCGGCCATCGGCCTGCTCAGCGCCTGCGCCACCAGCGGTGGCGACGAGAAGAACGAGCAGGTCTCCGGCGGCACCAAGAGCGCGACCAACCCGCTGGGTGTCAAGGAGGACGCCCCGATCGAGGTGGTCATCTTCAACGGCGGCTACGGCGAGAAGTACGCCACCGACGTGCACGAGCCGCTCTACAAGAAGGCGTTCCCCAAGGCGGAGGTCAAGCACCAGGCCACCCAGGCCGTCTCCACCGTGCTCCAGCCGCGTTTCGCCTCCGGCAACCCGCCGGAGTTCGTGAACAACTCGGGCGAGAAGCTGATGGACTTCGGCGCGCTGGTCGCCGACGGTCAGCTCCAGGACCTCACCGAGCTGTGGGACGCGCCGTCGGTCGACGACCCGGCCAAGAAGGTCCGCGACACCGTGGTGCCCGGCACCATCGAGGCGGGCTCGTTCAACGGCAAGCCGTTCGTCCTGTACTACGTCTCCACCGTCTTCGGCATCTGGTACTCCGGCAAGCTGTTTAAGGACAACGGCTGGGCGCCGGCGAAGAACTGGGACGAGTTCATCACCCTGCTCACGGCCATCAAGGCCAAGGGCATCACGCCGTACGGCTACGCCGGGGCGAACGCGGCCTACTACCAGTGGAACGTGATCCTCACCCACGCCGCCAAGATCGGCGGCACGGACGTGCTGAAGAACATCGACAACCTGGAGGACGGCGCCTGGCAGCAGGACGCGGTCAAGCAGGCTGCCACCGCGTGGGCCGAGGTCGGGGCGAAGTTCAGCGACAAGAGCTTCGAGGGGCTCAAGCACACCGACGTGCAGCTGCGGCAGAACCAGTACAAGGTGGCCATGTACCCCAGCGGTGACTGGCTGGAGGGCGAGCAGAAGAAGGACACGCCGGCCGGCTTCGAGTACCAGCTCATGCCGGTGCCGAGCATGTCCGCCTCGGACAAGCTGCCGGCCACGGCGCTGCGGGCCACCGCGGGTGAGGGCTACTTCGTCTCGGCGAAGAGCAAGAACCCCAAGGGCGGCCTGGAGTACATGCGCCAGATGCTGTCCACGGCGGGCGCGAAGGGCTTCACCGAGGTGGTCAAGGCCCCGACCGTGGTCACCGCCGGCTCGGAGGGCTTCGCCTTCCCGCCCGGTGTGGCCAGCTCGCAGGCCGCGCTCAAGGCGGCCGGCCAGGATGTGTTCAACCTGTACTTCGACGGCTGGTACAAGGAGCTCGACACGGAGGCGCGTACCGCCACCAACGAGCTGATGTTCGGCCGGATCAAGGCGGACGCCTTCGTGGAGCGGATCCAGAAGCGCGCCGACGCGATCAAGAAGGACAGCTCCGTCACCAAGTTCAAGCGCTGATCGGAGCGTAGGGGTCATGCGGCACGGCAAGTATCCGTTCGTGATCGGGTTCCTGTTCGCCCCGGTCACGCTGTACGTGGTCTTCGTCATCGCGCCGTACGCGCAGGCGTTCCAGATCTCGATGACCAACTGGAGGGGGCTCTCCGCCCCGCAGTGGGTGGGCTTCGACAACTACCGGAGGCTGCTCGACGACGGCAGCTTCTGGAAGGCGGTCCAGCACCACGGCGTACTGCTGCTTGCCCTGCCGCTGATCACCATTGCTATCGCGCTGTTCTTCTCGTTCCTGCTCAACGTGGGCGGGAAGAGCAGCGGTGGGCAACGCCAGGGGGTCTGGGGGGCGAAGTTCTACCGGGTGGTGTTCTTCTTCCCCCAGGTCCTGGCGGTGGCCATCATCGCGGTGCTGTTCCAGATGGTCTACCGGCCCAACGAGTCCGGCCTGATCAACGGCGTACTGATGAAGCTCGGCTTCGATCCGGTGCTCTTCCTGGTCCGGCCGAACCTGGCCCTCTGGTCGATCATCGGGGTGCTGGTCTGGCAGGCGGTCGGCTTCTACGTGGTGCTCTTCTCGGCCGGGATGGCCTCCATCCCGGGTGAGATCTACGAGGCCGCCGAGATGGACGGGGCGACCAAGGTGACCCTGTTCTTCCGGGTCACCCTGCCGCTGCTCTGGGACACCCTCCAGGTCGCCTGGGTCTACCTGGGCATCGCGGCGTTCGACGCGTTCGCCATCGTCGCGGTGCTCTCCGTGGACGGTGGCGGCCCGGACGGCGCCACCACGGTGCTGGCCATGGAGATCTACCGCAACGCGTTCGTCTACTCGAAATACGGCTACGCCTCCGCGATGGGTGTGGCGCTCTTCTTCCTGACCCTCACGTTCGCGGCGCTGACGCTGCGGCTCACCAAGCGGGAAAGCGTGGAGTACTGATGAACCCGCAGTCGACGCTGCCCCCGACGCCGGCGGCGCTACCGCCGAAGACCGGCGACCCGGGCGCCCCCGGTGGACGAGGGTCGAAGAGCCCCCGCTCGGAGGCACGGCTCTTCGCCGGCCTGGGGCACATCGCGCTCGCCGTGTGGGCGGTGATCGTGATCGTGCCGATCCTCTGGACGTTCCTCGCCGCGTTCAAGAACACGACCGAGATCTTCAGCAGCCCGTGGACGCTCCCGGCGGAGCTGCGCTGGGAAAACTTCGGCCGGGCCTGGACCAAGGCGCACGTCGGCCGGTACTTCCTCAACAGCGTCATTGTGGTCACCTGCAGCACCTTCGGCACCATGCTGCTCGGCTCGATGGCGGCGTACGTGCTGGCCCGGTACAAGTTCTGGGGCAACCGGGCGATCTACTACCTCTTCGTCTCCGGGTTGGCCTTCCCGGTCTTCCTGGCCCTGGTGCCGCTCTTCTTCGTGGTGAAGAACCTGGGCCTGCTGGACACCCACACCGGGGTGGTGCTGGTCTACATCGCGTACTCGCTGCCGTTCACGATCTTCTTCCTGGCCGCGTTCTTCAAGACGCTGCCGTCGTCGGTGGCGGAGGCGGGGCTGATCGACGGCTGCGGGCACACGCGGCTGTTCTTCCAGGTCATGATGCCGATGGCGAAGCCGGGTCTGATCAGCGTGGCGATCTTCAACATCATCGGTCAGTGGGCGCAGTACCAACTTCCCCTGGTGCTGCTCTCCAACGCGAAGGACAAGTGGGTGCTCACCCAGGGCATCGCGGACATCTCGGTCAACGCCGGCTACGAGGCGGACTGGTCCGGGTTGTTCGCCGCGCTGACCATCGCGATCCTCCCGATGATCATCGTGTACGCGATCTTCCAGCGTCAGATCCAGGCCGGCCTCACCTCCGGCGCCGTGAAGTAAGGAAGGGCGCCTTCTTAACGCCTGGTGCATAGGAAGGGCCCCCTATTAACAACACCTCCTCGGCCGGTGCCGACTCCAGCGCCTGCGCGTGCTGCGGGGGGTTTGTTAATAAGGGGCCCTTCCTCTACCGGAGGCGTTAAAAAGGTGCCCTTCCTTTCACCTCGGGTGGTCGTCGGCGTGGGCGTGCCAGGAGTGCCACAGCGCGGCGTACGCCCCGTCGGCCGCCACCAGCTCGTCGTGGCTGCCGATCTCGGTGATCCGGCCGTCGGCCAGGACGGCGACCCGGTCGGCGTCGTGCGCGGTGTTCAGCCGGTGCGCGATGGCGATGACGGTCCGCCCGACGAGCACGGCGGCCAACGCCCGCTCGGTACGCCGGGCGGTCGTCGGGTCGAGCGCGGCGGTCGCCTCGTCCAGGATCAGCGTGTGCGGGTCGGCGAGCACCAACCGGGCCAGCGCCAGTTGCTGCGCCTCGGCGGCGCCGAGCTGCCGGGCCCCGTCCCCGAGCGCGGTGTCCAGGCCGTCGGGCAGGTCGGCGTGCCAGTCGGCGCCCACCGTGACCAGCGCGGAGCGCATCTGCTCGTCGGAGGCGTCCGGGGCGGCGAAGGCGAGATTGTCGCGTAGCGAACCGATGAAAACGTGGTGTTCCTGGGTGACCAGGGCGATCCGGCGACGACGCTCGGCCGGGTCGAGGTCGGTCACCGGGCAGCCACCGATGCTGACGACGCCGCGGCGCGGCGCGTCGATCCCGGCGAGCAGCCGGGCCAGGGTGGACTTGCCGGCCCCCGACGGGCCGACGACGGCCAGCCGCTCCCCGGGCCGCACCTCCAGGTCGATGCCGTGCAGCACGTCGCGCCCCCCGCCGTACGAGAACCGCGCCTCGCGCACGACGAGTCGCTCTCCCCGTGACGTGGCGACCGTGCCGGGCGGCTCGGGCGGAACCAGCCCGACGCCGAGCACCCGGGCGAACGACGCGAAGCCGCGCTGCGCCTGCTCGGTCCACTGCAGCAGCCGGTCCAGCGGATCGATCGCCTGCTGCAGGTAGAGCGCGGCGGCGACCACCGCGCCGAGCGACACCATCTCCTCGGCGAGCAGATACCCGCCGACGAGCAGGACCATGGCGACGGGTAGCGGATAGCTGGCCTCCACCACGCTGAAGAACACCGTACGCAGCGCGAGGGTCGCCCGCCGGGCCCGCCACACCCGGGTGATGCGGGTGGTGCCGTGCCGGATCCGGTCGTCGGCCAGCCGCAGCGCCTCGACCGTGCGGGCGCCCTCGGCGGTGGTGGTCAGCGTCTCGGTCAGCTCCGCGGCCGCCGCGCCCTCGGCGAGGTACGCGGAGCTGGCCCGCCGCAGGTACCAGCGGGTCACCGCCCAGATCGACGGCAGCCCGGCCAGCGCCGCCAGCCCGAGCAGCGGGTGCAGCAGGAAGACCGCCCCGAACAGCAGCGTCAGCTGCACCGAGGCGATGACCATGGTGGGCACCACGTCCCGGACCGTGGTGCCGACCGTCGACACGTCGACGGAACTGCGGGTCGCCAGGTCCCCGGAGCCGGCCCGCTCGACGACCGAGACGGGCAGCCCGAGCGTCCTGTCGACGAACTCCTCGCGCAACTCGGCGACGGCCCGCTCCCCGAACCGGTGGCCGGCGTACTGCGCGTACCGGGAGAGCAGCGCGCTCACCAGGACGCACCCGCCGATCGCCAGGGCCAGGCGGTCCACCGTGGTCACGCTCGCACCCGCGCTGACCCGGTCGACGATGGTGCCCAGCAGCCACGGCGGGGCCAGCCCGGCGACCGCGGCGGCGCCGTGCAGCGCCAGCACGGCGCCGACGGAGCGTCGGTGCCGGCCGATCAGGTCCCGCAGTGCCCGGCGTACCGTCCTGCGGTCCGCCACCGGCAGTCGGCTCACGGATAGGCCCCCTCGGCGTCGGCGGGTCGGTCCACGTCGGGATCGGCGCTGTCCCGGGCCACCAGGTGCCGGTAGCCGGGGTCCTGGTGGAGCAGGTCGGTGTGGGTGCCGGTGGCGACGATCCGGCCCGCACGCAGGTGCGCGACGAGGTCGGTCCGGCTGAGCAGCAGCGGCGAGGTGGCGAGCACGACCGTCGTGCGGCCGGCTCGCGCGACCCGTAGCCGTTCGGCGATCCGCGCCTCGGTGTGCGCGTCCACGGCCGACGTGGGGTCGAGGAGGATCAGCACCTCCGGCTCGGCGAGCAGCGCCCGGGCCAGGCGTACCCGTTGGCGCTGGCCGCCGGAGAGCGTCCGGGCCCGGGCGTCGATCACGGTGTCCAGCCCGGCCGGCAGCGCATCGACGATGTCCTCGGCCGACGCGGCCCGCAGAGCCGCGCTGATCCGGTCGTCGTCGTCGTCGTTCAGCCGGTCGTCGTCGGACTCGGTTCGGGAGAGCAGGACCTCCCGCAGCGTGCCGGGGAACAGGTACGAGTCGTGATCGGCGACCACGATGCGCGCGCGGACCTCGTCCAGGGCGATCCCGGTCAGCGGCACGCCGCCCCAGGTGGATTCGCTGGCCACGTACCGGCCGAGCCGGTCGGCCAGGGCCAGCGCCGCCGAAGGATCGTCGGCGGCCACGCCGGTCAGCCGGCCGACGGGAACGGTCAGCCCGGTCACCGGGTCGTGCAGGTCCGCGGGGTGCTCCGGAGCGGAGACGACGTCCCGGCGGCGTCGATCCGGAACGCCATCCCGACGATCCGGTGCGCTGCGCGGGCCGCCGACGTCGTCCGGGGTCAGCTTGAGCAGGGCGACGATCCGCCGGGCGGCGACCCGGCCGCGGATCAGTTGGTGGCTGCCTTCGAGCAGGAACCAGACCGGCACGATCAGGGTCGCCACGTAGCCGTAGACGGCGACCAGCTCACCGATCGTGACATCACCGGCCACCGCCATCCGGGCCGTCAGCCACACCACCGCCGCCAGGAACAGCCCGGGGATGGCGACGGTCGCCGCGTCGATCCAGCTGTTGACCGCGCCGACCCGGTAGCCCTCGGCGAGCAGGTCGCGGGATCTGGCCGCGTACCGGCGGGCGAACAGGTCCCGACCGCCTACCCCGGCGAGCACCCGTAGCCCGGCCACGATGTCGCCGGATCGGGCGGTGAGCGCGCCCTGCTGCTTCCGGTAGACCGTTTCGGCCCGCTCCAGGCGGCGTAGTAGCGGACCGACGACCAGCCCGACGGCGGGCACTCCCACCAGGATGCAGAGCGCGAGCACCGGGGAGATCGACCAGAGCACCACGGCGATGACCGCGTACGCGACGATCGCGCCGACCCCCGGCCCGGTCAGCGTGAGCACCTGCGCCGACCAGTCGATGTCGGAGCCGCCGATGGTGGCCACCTCGCCGGCGGCGACCCGGCGCGGCAGCACCGCGCCGATCCGGGACAGCTGCCGCAGCACGACGGCGGCCGAGCGGGCCTTGGCGTCCTCCCGGATGAAGGTCATGGTGCGGTGCCGCATGATGCCCAGGTACGACAGCCCCGCACCCGCGACGAGGATCGCCGCCACCCAGAACGCCAGGGCCTGGGTGTCGCCCGCGCGCAGCCCGTCGTCGACGGCGCGGGCGATCAGGTAGGGCCGGACCGACAGCCCGATCATCCAGGCCGTCCCGAGCAGGCTTCCGCGCAGCACCCGCCAGGGCTGGCGGCGGACCAGCCACCAGAGGTACCGCATCGGACCCCCGGTGTCCGGAGTGCCAGGATCGGAATGCGGAATCTGCGGGGGCACCCGGCCACGCTACCGAGCCCTTTCACGACCCATCGACCCGTTTGTCGGCACGCGCCGAGATGTAAGGAAGGGCACCTTTCCGTTCCTGTCACAGGGGCGAGGCAGAATCGCATCTGTGCTGGTGGCGGTGGTGGCGGATGAGCGGGGTGGGGGAGAGCTGCGCCCGCTGGACGCCGCCGGCCAACCCACCGGTCCGACCGAGGTCGTCACCGACCTGGCCGCGGCGGTGGCGGCGCGGGAGGCCGCCGAGCGTCCGCGCTGGGTCTGGCCGACCGCCGGCGCGGTCTATCCGGCGTTGCTGCGGGCCGGGGTGCGCGTCGAGCGTTGCCATGACGTGGAGCTGACCGAGGCTCTGCTGCTCGGCCACGCCGGCCGCTGGGGTGAGCCGCGTTCGTTCGCCGCCGCCTGGGCCCGGCTCAGCGGTGCGCCGGTGCCACCCGACCCGCCGCCGCGCCCGGCCGCGCCGCCGGGGCACGGGCAGGGGGCGCTCTTCGACGCGCTGCCCGGCCCGCCGGGCCCGGGGGTCGACGCCCTGACCCGGGTGTACGCCGACCAGGTCGCCCGGGTCGCCGTCACCGAGCATCCGGGTCGGTTCCGGCTGCTGGTGGCCGCCGAGTCGGCCGGCGCGCTGATCGCGGTGGAGATGGGTGTCGTCGGGCTGCCGTGGCGGGCCGAGGTGCACGATGCGATCCTCGCCGAGCTGCTCGGTGAGCCGTCACCGGTCGGCGGCCCGCCGCGCCGGCTGGCCGAGCTGGCCGCCCGGATCGCCGACGCGTTCGGCGTCCGCCAGCTGCACGCCGACTCCCCGGCGGAGCTGCTGAAGGCGTTCGCCCGGGTTGGGGTGGAGCTGCCCAACACCCGGGCCTGGGTGCTGCGCGGGGTGGACCATCCGGCGGTGCCGCTGGTGCTGGAATACAAGGAGCTCTACCGGATCTGGACGGCGCACGGCTGGTCCTGGCGCGAGCAGTGGGTTCGCGACGGGCGGTTCCAGTCGGAGTACGTCCCGGGCGGGGTGGTCTCGGGCCGCTGGGCCACCCGGGGCGGTGGCGCGTTGCAGATCCCGAAGGTGATCCGCCGGGCGGTGGTGGCCGACCCGGGCCGGCGGTTGGTGGTGGCCGACGCCGGCCAGTTGGAGCCCCGGGTGCTGGCGGCGGTGTCCGGTGACGTCCGGTTGGCGGAGGCGGGTGGGGCCGGTGACCTGTACGCCGCCCTCGCCCGGGACGCCTTCGCCGGTGATCGGGCCCGGGCAAAGGTGGCCCTGCTCGGCGCGATGTACGGGCAGACCGGCGGGGCGGCGGTGCCCGCGCTGGCGGTGCTGAAGCGCAGCTACCCGACGGCGTTCGGCTACGTCGAGGCGGCGGCGCGCACGGGTGAGGCGGGCGGGCTGGTGCGCTCGTGGCTGGGGCGCACCTGCCCGCCCGGCTCGGCCGGGTTCGGCGACCCGGACGGGGCGACCGACCCCGATGGCGTGGCCGACCCGCAGAGTCCCCGGGCCCGCGCCGCCCGGTCGCGGGGGCGCTTCACCCGCAACTTCGTCATCCAGGCCACCGCCGCGGAGTGGGCCTCGACGCTGCTGGCCACGCTGCGCACCGAGCTTGCCGGCACCGACGCCGAGTTGGTCTTCTTTCAGCACGACGAGGTGGTCGTGCACTGTCCGGCGGCACAGGCCGAGGCGGTGGCGGAGGCGGTCGGGCGCAGCGGTGAGCGGGCCACCGCGCTGCTGTTCGGTGACACTCCGGTGCGATTTCCGCTGGATCTGTCCATCGTCGACTGCTACGCCGACGCGGCATAGCGGACGATTTTCCTATTTGCCCCGCTACCCGAGGCCTGCCGCACTCGTTGCATCCGGTGTCCGTAGGACGGGACGGACCGGGTGCCGCCGTGCCCGGTCCGCTCCACGGTGGAGGGGGCCCAGCTGAACCGGATCGCAGGAATGATCATCGCCGCGGGCGGGGGGCGCCGCATCGGTGGTCCCGAGGCGCTGCTGCACCAGGGGGAGAAGCCCCTGGTCAACCAGATGATCGACACGATGACCGAGGCGGGCTGCGAGCAGATCGTGGTCGTACTGGGTGCCGCCGCCGACCAGGTCCGGGAAACCGCCGACCTGGACAGGGCCACGGTGGTCATCAACAAAGCGTGGGGCACCGGGGTCGGCTCGTCCATCCGCGCCGGCCTGGCCGCCATGGAGGACGAGGGAATCGAGGCAGTGGTGGTGGTCCCGGTCGACATGCCGGGCCTGACCGCCGCCGCTGTCCGGCGAGTGGCCGCACTGCCGTACCCGGACGTGCTGGTCTGCGCCACCTACGACGGGCTGCGCGGCTACCCGATGCTCTTCGGTCGCCGGCACTGGCCCGGCATCGCCACGCTGGCCAGCGCCGACGTGGGCGCCCGACCGTACCTGCTGGCGCACAAGGACCAGATCGTCGACATCGGGTGCGACTCGGTGGCCGACGGCAGCCGGGTCGACACCCCGGAGCTGATGGCGCTCTACGGCCTGACCGTCCCGCCGCAGCGGGTCGGGGTCTAGGGGGTCGGTGACCGGCAGGTCACCGCGCCACTCTGGCCGCGCTGTCGTACGCCGCCGCCCGTGCGACCACCTCGGGGGTCGCGCGGGAGGGGTGGCCGCTGTCGAACGGCGGTTGTGGGTCGTACTCCATCCAGAGCTGGACGGCCTCCGCGGTCGTCCGGTCGGTGAGGAGTTCGACGAGTCTCAGCCCCATGTCGATGCCACTGGACATTCCGGCGGCCGTGATGATGTGTGCGTCCGGTTCCTCGACGATCCGCTGGTCTGCCGGTTCGGCGCCGAAGCGGATCAGCTCCTGCGCCGCGAGGTAGTGGCTGGTGCTCCGTCGTCCCCGCAGCAGGCCGGCGGCCCCCAGGAGGATCGAGCCGGAGCACACGGACGTCGTCCACGTCGTCGTGTCGTGGATCCGCCTGATCCAGGCCGGCAGAGGCCCGGTGAGAGCCGGAATGGTCCCCGGCCCGCCCGGGACGATGAGAACGTCGGTCGCTTCGACGTCGTCAAGCGCGGACTCGGCCACGAGGGAGATCATCCCGCAGTCGTCCCGGACGGGACCGGGGCGTTCGGCGACCAGGACCACGTCAATGCCCGGGGTGAGGGCCAGTGGCTGGTAGACGCCGATGGCGTCCAACGCGGTGAAACGCTCGTAGAGCGGAATGACGACATGGGTCATCGGAGGTCCTTCCGGTCGGGAGGGATGAGCAAGGTGTCCGCGGTCAGAGGGTCGAGAAGCGCGCGCGAAATGCGCCCGGGGTCGTGCCGAGTCGTTCACCGAACACGCGTCGGAGCGACTCGGCGGATCCGAGTCCCGCCTTGGCCGCCACCGTGTCGAGGCCGAGGTCGGACTGCACCAGCAGGCGTTTGGCGGTCTCCAGGCGAAGCTCGGTGAGGTAACGACCGACGGTGAGGCCCGTCTCACGTGCGAACAGGCGCTGGAAGTGCCGGGGCGACATGGCGAACTGCGCGGCAAGGTCGTCGACCTGGTGTGTCGCGGCCGGATCGGCGTCGATGGCCCGTTGGGCGGCGGCTATCCGCTTCTCGGTGGCGCGTTCCAACCACACCGGGCCGGAGAGCTGGGCCTGGTGTCCGGGGCGGTGCAGAAACATCACGAGCCAGCGGGCGATTTCCTGGGCGACTCGTGCTCCGTGATCGGCGGCCACGACGGCCAGTGCCAGGTCGATTCCTGATGTGACCCCACCGGAGGTCCACACCGGGCCGTCGTGCACGTAGAGGGCGTCGTGGTCGACGGTGACGTCGGGAAACCGCCGACCGAGGTCCCGGGACACGGACCAGTGGGTGGCCACCCTGCGACCACTGAGCAACCCGGCCCGCGCGCACAGGAACGCCCCGGAGCAGACGGACAACAACCGCGTGGGGCGGCATGCTGCCAACCAGGCGACGAGAT
This sequence comes from Micromonospora sp. NPDC005161, assembly GCF_053599855.1. Lineage (NCBI taxonomy): Bacteria > Bacillati > Actinomycetota > Actinomycetes > Micromonosporales > Micromonosporaceae > Micromonospora > Micromonospora sp. NPDC005161. The sequence goes on along the minus strand of NZ_JBSFYQ010000016.1, from coordinate 77,650 downwards.
CGGCGTGCGCATCCTCGGCCGCCGCCGTGCGGCCACCGGGCACGACGAGGGTGCCGGCCCGGACCGGTTCTCCGAGCGCGTCGGCCGCCAGGACGAGGCCGCTCTCGGACGCCACCTCGGCCTCCGCGCCCACCAGCCTCAGGTCGTATGCGGGACGCCCTCCGCGTGCCGCCCGGTGCCGATTCGCCCCCGCCAGGACCTCCCACGGACCGGTGACATCGAGGGACTGCACGCCCGGAAAGGCGACGACGGTGACGGGCTCGGCCATGGTCCCAGTCTGCAGGCGGGACCACCGTGGCGCCATGACGTCATACCCACGGATAGTGACACCTCGGCCGTGGTCAGTCCGCCGGCTGGTCCGGCGTCCCGGTCTCGACCAGACGCCGGTACCAGTGCGCGCTGTCCTTCCAGGTGCGCTCCTGGGTGTCGTAGTCGACCCGGATGATCCCGAACCGCCGGTCGTAGCCGTAGCCCCACTCGAAGTTGTCCAGCAGCGACCAGACGAAGTAGCCCCGAACGTCGGCGCCCTGCTCGCGGGCATCCGCCACGGCGGCGATGTGCCGGCGCAGGTAGTCGACGCGCCGCTCGTCGTGCACCGTGCCGTCGGCCGACACGACGTCGTCGAACGCCGCGCCGTTCTCGGTGATCATTAAGGGCTGACCGGGGTACTCGTGGCGCAGCCGCAGCAGCAGCCCGGTCAGCGCGGCGGGGTCGATGTTCCAGCCCATCGCCGTGTACGGGCCGGGCTGAGGCAGGAAGTCGACGTCGTCGGAGCCGACCCACGGTGAGTGCGCCGAAGCGCCGTGACCGTCGGCGTCCGAGCGGGCCGAGTGCCCGTCCCAGGCCCGGACCAGGGTGCTGGAGTAGTAGTTGACGCCGAGCATGTCCAGCGGGACGGCGGCCACCTTCTCGTCGCCGTCGCGGACGAACGACCAGTCGGTGACGCTCGCCGTGTCGGCCAGCAGGTCCGCCGGGTACGCCCCGCCGAGCATCGGCCCGAGGAACGACCGGTTGGCCAGCGCGTCGATGCGCCGCACCGCGTCGGCGTCCGCCGGCGAGTCCGACTCCGGCCGGATCACGTGCAGGTTCAGCGTCACCGAGAGCTCGGCCGCCGGCGCCAGCTCGCGGACCACCCGCCCGGCCAGGCCGTGCGCCAGGTTGAGGTGGTGCACCGCGGCCAGCGCCGCCGCCGGTTCGGTGCGCCCCGGCGCGTGCACGCCGGAGGCGTAGCCCAGGTACGCCGAGCACCACGGCTCGTTCAGCGTGGTCCAGGTGTGCACCCGGTCGCCGAGCGCGGCGACGACGCCGGCGGCGTACTCCTCGAAGCGCAGCGCGGTCTCCCGCACCGGCCATCCGCCGGCGTCCTCCAGCTCCTGCGGCAGGTCCCAGTGGTACATCGTGGCGACCGGGCGAACGCCGCGCTCCAGCAGCCCGTCCACCAGCCGGGAGTAGAAGTCCAGGCCGGCCTGGTTGAAGCGGCCGGAGCCACCCGGCTGCACGCGCGGCCACGAGATGGAGAACCGGTACGCGCCCAGGCCCAGTTCGGCGATGTGGTCCAGGTCCTGCTGCCAGCGGTGGTAGTGGTCGGCGGCCACGTCGCCGGTGTCGCCGTTGAAGGTCCGGCCGGGAGTGTGGCTGTAGGTGTCCCAGATGGACGGCCCGCGCCCGTCCTCGGTGGCCGCGCCCTCGATCTGGTACGCCGCCGTGGCCGAGCCCCAGACGAAGCTCTCCGGGAAGGTACGTGACATCATCGCGCCGCCACCTCCGTGCCGGCCACCACGCAGTGGTACGCCGACGAGGCGCCCGCCACCAGCTCGGCGGTGGCCACCCCGTCGTGGAAGCTCACCTCGAACTCCGCGCCGGGCCCGCCCCCGGGCGCCGGTATGCGTACCCGTTGGCGTTGCCCCTCGGCCGGTGTGTAGAGCCGCAGTTGCACGCCGTCGGCCCAGTCGTAGTCGGGCCGGTCCGAGCGCGCCCCGAACGGGATGATCGCACCCGGCCGGGCGAGCACCGGCACGCTGTCGAACTCGTGCTTCTCGGTGACCCACGCCGGCCCGGTGAGCTGCGCGCCGGTCACCAGGTGCGTCCAGGTGCCGGCGGGCACGTAGAAGGTGACCTCCCCGTCGGCGCTGAGCACGGGCGCGACCAGCACGTCGGAGCCGAGCATGTACTGCCGGTCCAGGTGCGCGGCGCTCGGGTCGTCCGGGAACTCCAGGATCATCGGCCGCATCATCGGGATGCCGTCGCGGTGCGCCTCCTGCGCCGCGGCCGCCAGGTACGGCATCAGGCTGAGCTTGAGCCGGGTGAAGTGCCGCAGCACGTCGACGGCCTCGTCGTCGTACGCCCACGGCACCCGGTACGAGCCGGAGCCGTGCAGCCGGGAGTGCGAGGACAGCAGCCCGAAGGCGATCCACCGCTTGAACACGGCCGGGTCTGGGGTGCCCTCGAAGCCGCCGATGTCGTGGCTCCAGTAGCCGAAGCCGGACGCCGCCAGGGACAGCCCGCCGCGCAGCGACTCGGCCATCGCCACGAACGTCGACTCGCAGTCGCCGCCCCAGTGCACCGGGAACTGCTGCCCCCCGGTGGTGGCCGAGCGGGCGAACAGCACCGCCTCACCCTCCCCACGCTCGGCCTCCAGCAGCTCGAAGACCGCCTTGTTGTAGAGGTACGAGTAGTAGTTGTGCATCCGCTGCGGGTCCGAGCCGTCGTGCCACACCACGTCGGTCGGGATGCGCTCACCGAAGTCGGTCTTGAAGCAGTCGACGCCCATGTCCAGCAGCACCTTGAGCTTGCCGGTGAACCAGCGGACCGCGTCCGGGTTGGTGAAGTCGACCAGCGCCATGCCGGCCTGCCACTTGTCCCACTGCCAGACCGACCCGTCCGGGTTGCGCACCAGGTAGCCGGCCTGCCGGCCCTCCTCGAACAGGTACGAACGCTGCGCGATGTACGGGTTGATCCAGACGCACACCTTCAGGTCACGCTCGTGCAGCCGGCGCAGCATCCCCTCCGGGTCCGGGAAGGTCGCCGGGTCCCAGACGAAGTCGACCCAGTGGAACTGGCGCATCCAGAAGCAGTCGAAGTGGAACACCGACAGCGGCAGGTCCCGCTCGGCCATCCCGTCGACGAACTCCGTCACCGTCTTCTCGTCGTACGAGGTGGTGAACGACGTGGACAGCCACAGCCCGTACGACCAGGCCGGGACCCGGGCCGGACGGCCGGTCAGCGCGGTGTAGCGGCGCAGCACGTCCTTCGGGGTGGGCCCGTCGATGACGTAGTAGGTGAGCGACTGCCCCTCGACGCTGAACTGGGCCTGCGTGACGACCTCCGAGCCGACCTCGAACGACACATGCTCGGGGTGGTCCACGAACACCCCGTAGCCGGCGCTGCTGAGGTAGAACGGCACGTTCTTGTACGCCTGCTCGCTGGCGGTGCCCCCGTCGGCGTTCCAGATGTCCACGGTCTGGCCGTTCTTCACGAACGGGCCGAACCGCTCGCCCAGCCCGTACACCGTCTCGCCGACGCCGAGGGCGAGCCGTTCGTGCACGTGCCGGCGGCCCTCGCCGTCGGTGACGACGCCGACGCTGCGCCCGGTGGACGCGGTGACCAGCCGGTCGCCGTGCAGGAAGTCGACCCGCCACCCGTCGATGAGCGCGACCCGGGCGGTCAACTCGCCGGTGGTCAGCGACGCGCTGATCCCGGTGATGTCGACGGTCACCGGATGCTCGTCGTCGGTGGCCAGCCCGAAGTGGGGCTCGCGGGGCAGACCGCCGCTGTGGTGGCCGATGGTCACGCCGACGACACCCGGGGCGGGGGAGAAGAACCGGACGGTGACCACGGGCCGGTTGAGGGTGTCGCCGCGCCCGGTGATCTGGCCGGCCGGCGCGAAGACGGTGAAGCCGCGCTCGTCCGGCTCGACCGATTCCACTGTGCCGGGGCGCAGCACGCTGACGCCGGGGCGCAGTTGCCAGTACCCGTCGGTGAACTTCACTTCTCGGCTCCTGCCGTGATGCCGCGCGCCAGAGTGCGCTGGAAGATGAGGAAGAAGAGGATGGCCGGCACCAGGCTGATCAGCGAGCCGGCGTTGGTGGTCGGGGCGTCCATCAGGCGGTCGCCCTGCAACGACGCGAGCGCGACCGGAATGGTCTGCGTCTGGTTGTCGATCAGCATGACCAGCGGGATCAGGAACTCGTTCCAGGTCCAGATGAAGAAGAAGATGAGCAGCACCGCGAGGGTGGGCCGCAGGTTGGGAAAGACCACCCGCCACAGCACCGTCCACTTGCCGGCCCCGTCCAGCGAGGCGGCCTCCAGCAGCGAGCGCGGGAACGTGCTCAGCACCGAGGCGAGCAGGTAGGTGCCGAACGCGCTCTGGATCACGGTGAAGATGATGATCACCGAGAGTCGGGTGTTGTAGAGGCCGATCTCCTTTGCCACGTAGTAGAGCGGGTAGATCAGCGCCTCCTGCGGCAGCATGTTGGCCAGCAGGAAGAGCCCGACGATCCAGAGCCGGCCGCGGACCCGGCCGATGCCCAGGGCGTACGCGTTGAGCAGCGAGACGACGACGCCGAGCACCGCCACCGAACCGGCGATGAGCGCCGAGTTCCACAGCTTCAGCGGGAAGTTCACCGTGGTCCAGTACGTCCGCAGACCCTTGGTGTAGAACTCCGTCGGCCAGCTCAGCGGACCACCGTTGGAGTAGTCACCGGGCGACTTGAACGCGTTGAGCAGCATGAACGCGAACGGCACCAGCATGGCGAGCGCGGCGATCGTGACCACGGCGAGCACCACCCAGCGGGCGGTGCCGCGGCGGTGCCGGTCGCGGCCCGGACGGGTCTGGCGTGGTGCCACCAGCACCGAGCCCTCGGCCGGGATGGGCGTTACGGCCATCTCAGAACCCCCGATCCCGGCGCTCGCTGCGGGCCTGCATCCAGATGAAGACCACGGCCACCACGATGATGATCAGTGTGAGCACCGTGGAGATCGCGGAGCCGTAGCCGACCTGGAGCTTCTTGAAGAACGTGTAGTACGCGAAGTAGGACGGCACGTTGGTGGCGTTCTCCGGGCCGCCCCGGGTCAGGGCGAAGATCGGCCCGAACACCTTCAACGCCGCGATGGTGCAGGTCAGGGCCACCACGAAGGTCTCCGGCCGGATCTGCGGAAGAGTGATCGCCCGGAACCGGTGGGCCCAGTTCGCGCCGTCGACCTCGGCCGCCTCGTACAGCTCCGGGTCGACCCGTTGCAGCGCCGCCATGAAGACGACCACCGGGTAGCCGATCTGCACCCAGATCATCACCGCCATCACGGCGGGCAGCGCGGTGTCCGGGTCGCCGAGCCAGTCGTGCCGGAGCGCGCCGAGACCCACCGCGTCGAGGAGGCTGTTGAACGCGCCGTCGGGGCGCAGGATCCAGCCCCAGACGATGCCGGCCACCACGACGGGCAGCACCTGCGGGAGGTAGAACGCGGCCCGCAGCGCGGCGGCGGTGCGCGGCCGGAACCGCCGGCCGATGACGTCGAAGAGCACCGAGGCGAGCACCAGCCCGAGCAGGGTCGGCACCACCACCATCGCGACGAGCATCGCGACGGTGTTCCGGAACGACGCCCAGAACACCTCGTCGTGCAGCAACTGCTGGTAGTTGTCCAGGCCGACCCAGGTGGGGTCGCCCACCCCGGACCACTTGGTCAGCGACAGGTAGCCGGTGCCGACCAGCGGTGCGCCGATGACCAGGATGAAGAGCACCGCTCCGGGGAGCAGATAGAGCCCGTACGCCGCGTTGCGGCCGCGACGTCCGCGGCCTGGTGGGGGCTGGGTCGGGGTCGCCGGCGGGTGCGGGGCGGCGACGGTCTCGGAGACTGCCATCGAAGATCCTTCCCGGTGGAGCGGGCGGGCGCTCCGGTCGTGCCGGTCACGCCCGCCGCTCGCCGTGTCACTTGCCGGTGATCTCCTTGACGCCGTCGGCGTACGGCCCGGCGATCGAGTCGAGGACCTGGTCGGGCGACTTGGAGCCGTTGATCAGGCCCTGGAAGCCGGAGACCAGCACGTCGTAGTAGCCGGGAACCGGCCAGTCCGGGTAGAAGGCCAGGCCGTCCTGCTTGCTGACCGTGTTGAAGTCCTCGATCAACTTCCGGTCCTTGGGGTCGCTGATCTTCGCCGGGTCACCGGCCACCGGGACGCCACCGTTGTTGCCGATCAGGTCCTGGATCTCCGGACGCAGGGTGATGTCGATGAAGTCGTACGCCAGGCCCTTGGCCTTGCTGGATTCCGGGACCACCCAGAGGTTGCCGGACGAGCCGGCGTGCAGGGTGTTGCCGGGGAAGAGGAAGGTGTCCCAGTTGGCCTTCATCTCGGCCTTGAACCGGCCGTACCACCAGCTACCGGAGACGATCATGGGGGTTTTGCCGCCGATGAACGCGGTGCCCATGTCCTCGGCCTTCAGGCTCGCCGAGTTCTTCGCGACGTAACCCTTCCGCACCCAGTCGGCGAAGGTGTCCGCGCCGTACTTCAGCGGGTCGGCCTTGAAGTCCACCGGGTTCTTGTAGAGCTGGTAGTTGTCGACGAACTGCCGGTCCGCCTTGGCCAGCGCCAGCTGGTAGAAGAGCTGACCGGCCGGGTACTCGGCGCCGGCCATGCCCAGCGGGGCGACGCCCTTGCCGACAAAGGTGTCCATCGCGGCGGTCATCTCCGCCATGCTGGTCGGCACCTTCACGCCGTACCTGTCGAAGAGGTCCTTGTTGTAGTAGACCGTGACGTACTCGCCGTAGTTCGGCACGCCGAACCAGTTGCCCGAGCCCATCACGCCCTTGTCGCTGTAGCGGGCGGTGGTCTGCAGGCTGGGGCTGAGCTTGCCGGCCCAGCCGCGCTTGTCGACCTCGGCGCTCAGGTCGGTGAGCAGGCCCTGGGAGGAGAGCAGGCCGGCGGTCGCGTTGCCCTTGTTGTACTCCATGATGTCCGGGCCTTCGGACGAGTTGATGATCATCCCGGCGTTCTGCTGGATCTGCTCGAACGCCTTGCGCTCGAAGCGCACCTCGACGCCCGGGTGCTCGGCCTTGAAGATCTCGATCGCCCGGTCCCAGGCGACCCCCATGGCACTGTTGGCGCTCTCGTAGTGCCAGAGCTTGAGGGTCTTGGCCCCGCTGTCGTCCCCGCTGTCACCACCGCCGCACGCGGCCACGGTGGTCGTCGCGGTCGCCGCCAGGGCGATCGCGGCGACGATCCGGCGGAATCGCTGCATTGCTATCCTCCTCGTTGAGTATCTAGCCGGTACTTCACTGGGCCCGTCGTCGCGTTGCCGCGCGGCGGCGGGCCGTTTTCGCTGGTCAGCCCCCGCCGATCGGCGACCGCCGAGGTGCGTCCGGTGCGGGCCGTCGTGGCACGGCGGTCGATCCCCGGATCTCCAACGCGCATGGCAGCAGTTGCTGGTGGCGCCCGTCGCCGGGACCGTCCAGGTGGCGCAGCAGCGCCTCGATCGCGATCCGCCCCAGGGCCGAGCCGGGCGAGGTCATCGCGGTCAGCGCCGGGGTGGCCAGCTTGGCGACCTGCGGCGAGGTGACCATCGAGACGACCGAGACGTCGTCGGGCACCGAGAGGCCCCGACCGGTCAGCTCGCCGAGGATGCCGAAGATCGCGGTCTCGTTCATGGCCAGAACGGCGGTCAGCTCCGGAGCCTGCGCGAACGCGGCGGCCAGAGCCGCCCGCCCACCGGCGGCGCTGTCCTCGGCCGGGATCATCAACGGTTCCAGGCCGTGGCCGGTCATCGCCGCGACGAAGGCGTCCCGGGTGCGCAAGGCTGGGCCGTAGCCGCTGGCCAGGGTGGCGGCCGAGTGGTTGACGTAGACGATGCTCCGATGGCCCAGGCCGACCAGGTGGGCGACGGCCTCCCGCACGGTCTGCTCGAAGTCGATGTCGACATAGGAGAGCCCGCTGGTGTCGCCGGTGCGGCCGATCAACACCAGCGGGACGCCGGCGTCCCGCAGGACGGTGACCCGCTCGTCGGCGAGCTGCACCTCCATCAGCACGACCCCGTCGAGCATCCGCTGGCTGGCCAGCCGCCGCAGGTCGTCGAGGTCGCCGCCGCCGACGGGGGAGAGCACCAGGTGGTAGCCGGCCGCGCTGGCCGCGGCGGCGGCGCCGGTGACGAAGGCCGTCTCGGTCGCGCCCAGGCCACGCTCGTCCATCGGCATCAGCAGACCGAGGATCCGGCTGCGCCGGCTGGCCAGGCCACGGGCCATCGCGTTGGGCTGGTAGTCGAGTTCGGCCATCGCCGCAAGCACCTTGTCCCGGGTGGCCTGGGAGATCGGTCGGGTGCCGGTGAGCACGTACGACACGGTGCTGACCGAGACCCGAGCGAGGCGGGCGACGTCGTGCATGGTGGCCACCGCGCACCTCCTCCGGCCCGGCGTGGGATCGCTCCCGAATGATCGTCGAAGCGTTTCGACGAAGCGTTTCGACAGACGCTAGGCCACCTGTTACGGCGACGTCAATACCCGATGTCGAAAAGACGCCGCTGCCCCGCGGGCCGTCCTCGGCAGCCCGCACCTGGCCCGCCGCGTGCCCTGCACCTGGCCCGCTAGCCGGGCCCGTCGCCGCGCGTCCCGCGTCCTGCCCGGCGTCCTGCGGCGTCCTGTGCCCGGCGGCCTTGTAGCTTCGGCCCCGGCCCCCGGCTTCGGCCCCGGCCCCCGGCTTCAGCCCCGGCCCCCGGCTTCAGCCCCGGCCCCCGGCTTCGGCCCCGGCCCCCGGCTTCGGCCCCGGCCCCGGCCAACGGGTGGTCTGTGGCCGCCTTTGCTCTGCTTCACTCCACGCAACACCTGCCGTCCGGTATCCGGACAGTGGGTGTTGCGGTCGTTGAAGCAGAGCAAAGGCAACGGAGGGACCCCGGCCGGCCCGCCGGATCGCGCAACATCCCGAGGGATCCAGCACAATCCTGGGAGCTGGGAGCTGGGAGCTGGGAGCTGGGAGCTGGGAGCTGGGAGCTGGGAGCTGGGAGCTGGGAGCTGGGAGCTGGGAGCTGGGAGCTGGGAGCTGGGA
>NZ_JBSFYQ010000016.1:0-68535 GCF_053599855.1 Micromonospora sp. NPDC005161 | reverse complement strand
GGGAGCCGCGAGCGCGTGGGGCTCGGGCGGGTGGCGCGTCAGCGCAGGTCGAACAGGGTGGCGGCGCTGTCCCAGCAGACCGCGCGCAGCCAGTCGTCGCCGAGGTCCAGCCGGGCCAGCCCGGTCAACTGGTCGGCGTACGGGTAGGGGATGTTCGGGAAGTCGCTGCCCAGCAACACCTTGCCGGCCAGCCCCAAATCGCGCAGCCGGGGCAGCTCGTTGGCGGGGAACGGCACGAACCGGTCGAAGAACGGGGTGAATGCCATCGTGGTATCCAGCCGGACCCGCTCGTACGCCTCGGCCAGATCAAGGAAGGCCCGGTAGTCGGGGGCGCCGAGATGCGCCACCACGGCGGTCAGCCGGGGGTGGCGGGCGAGCAGGGCGGCGAACAGGTCCGGCCCGGTGTGCGTGGTCCCCACCGGGGCGTGCCCGGCGTGCACCACCACCGGCACACGCGCGTCGGCCAGCAGCCCCCACACCCGGTCCAGCGCCGGGTCGGTCGGCGCGAACCCGCCGACCTGCACGTGCACCTTGAACAGCCGGGCCCCGCCGGTCAGCGCCTCCTCGACGTAGCCGGGAGCGTCCGGCTCGGGGAAGAAGGTGGCCGAGGGCAGGCAGCCCGGGGTGGCGCGGGCGAACTCCAACGTCCAGCGGTTCAGGTCCGCCGCCATGCCCGGCCGGTGCGGGTACGCCAAAGCGCTGAACGCGCGTACCCCGAGCCGGCGCAGGTGCGCCACCCGGTCGGCGTCGCTCCACCGGTAACGGATCGGCCACTCGGTGCCGACCAGCGGGCCGGCCGCGTCGAAGTACGCCCACACCCGGCGCAGCAGTCGCGGCGGCAGGAAGTGCACGTGCACGTCGGCCAGCCCTGGCAGCCCCAGTGCGCGCCAGAAATCCGGCACCCGCTCGTCAGCCTCCGGAGGTGACTGCGCGCCCGGGTCGGTCATATCTCGATGTTGAACCGTTGCAACACCGACGGCGCGACCAGGCCCGCCATGGCGAGCGCCGCCACGACGGTCAGCACGGCACGCAGCACGACCACCTCGGCCTTGCTGCCGGTACGCAGGGCGATGCCGTTCGGCAGGCCGATCATCGTCCACATGCGCCGCTTGATCGGGATCGGCCAGAGGATCGGCACGCCGGCTCGGGTGATCATGTCACCGAGAATGTGGACGAAGCAGCCCACGCCGACGGCGGTACCGATCAGCGGATAGCCGCGCCCACCCGGCAGGTTCGCGAAGGTGAACCAGGCCGCTCCGGCCGACGCGAGGGTGATGATCACCCACCCCGCCCGCTCGGCCCACTTGTCGAACAGCCCGCGCAGGGCCAGGCCGAACATGAAGAACAGGATGGTGATCACCGCCCACTTGCCGTACGCGGCGCAGAGCGCGGTGGTGCCCCACCCGACCAGAACCGTGAACGGAAGCGTGTGGGTCAGCGTCCGGTGCCCGTTGTTGCGGCGCGGGTCCTTGCTGAGCTTCGTGGCGTAGTAGACCCCGAGGGAGATCTTCTCCATCACCTCGGCGGCGAAGAGCGAGAAGACTCCGAAGGTGCGGGCCACGGTCGCGCCACCCTGGTTGCGGGTCACCTTGCCCGACATGTCGAGGTCGGGAAAGAGCGCGCCACCCGCGCACACCGCGGTGCCCACCGCCAACGCGAGTGGCGACTGGTGGTAGTCGGCGAACTGGTCCAGTGCCCAGGACCCGGCCAACCACACCGCCGCGCCGGACAGCGCGTGCGACGGTCCCATCATCTCGGCTCACCCTCCCCAGGGATCTTGAGCGCCAAAACTACGCCACTGTAGTTAGCGGCGACGCCGCAGGGGCATCCTCCGGTCGGTCCACGGTGGACAATCTCAGAGTGCGGGGGTGAAGCTCTGCCGGATCATCGGCAAGTATGTCGCGTTGACCTGCCAGTCGAACTCTTTTGTCAACCACGAGACGGTGAAGGCGCGCCCGGCCGAGGTGTTGGCCAGCAGCCGGAAACTGTGCACCCGCTCGCCGGCGGCGTTCTTCCAGCCGCACTCCCAGATCGCGCCGCCCTCGAAGATGTCCAGCGCCGAGATGTCCACCTTGCGGTAGCCCGGTAGCGCCTCGCCGCCGGTGAGCCGGGCCTCCTCCGCCTTCCAGTACGCCACCGGGTCGGGTCGGGCCGGTCCCGCCTCGACGCTGAGGATCCGAGGCCCGCAGGACTCCCGGAAGCAGGTCGTCGACTCCTCGGTCCAGCGCAGCCAGCCCACCGGCGCGGCGATCCGGAACCCGGCCGGGTCGTCGTGCCACGTCCAGCCCTTCACCAGCCGGTACCGCGCGTCGGCCGGTTGCGGCACCGACGGCACCGGGGTGGCCGTCGGTGGCGGGGGCGTCGCGCAGGCGAATGCGGCCGGGCGTGGGGTGGCCTCGCCGCCCCCGGCGCCGGACGGTGGCGTCCGGCCGTCGTTGCGGTTGACCAGCGCCAACGCGACACCGCTGGCGGCGAGCAGCGCGGTCGCCGCGCCGCCCAGGGTGAGCATCCGCCGACGCCAGCGGCCGGGTCGGGTCGCCGGTCGGTCGGTCGACGCCGGCGGGTCGCCGGGCGGGGAGGGCCAACCGGTTGGAGCGGCGGGCACGGCGGCGCGGCCCGCGCTGCGTACGGCCGCCACCGCGGCGGAGCGGGCCGGCTCGGTGGGCGGGTCGTCGTCCGCCGCCGCGCCGCGCAGCAGCGGCTCCGCCTCCGCCGCGGTCAACCGCCGCCAGGGGTCGCGCTGCAACAGGCCGGTGAGCACGGGGTGCAGCGACCCGGCCCGGCGCATCGGGTCCGGCGGTTCGGTGGCCAGCGCGCTGAGCGTCGCCATCGCGCTGGAGCGGGCGTACGGCGAACGCCCCTCGACCATCGCGTAGAGCGTCGCACCCAGCGACCACAGGTCGGTACGGGGATTCGACACCCTTTCGCGGGCGCGCTCCGGCGCGACGAACTGCGGCGAGCCGAGCACCATGCCCGGCCCGGTCATCGCCCCGTCGCCGCCGTCGAACGTGGCCAGCCCGAAATCGGTGAGCACCACCCGCCCGTCGTCGGCGACCAGCACGTTGTGCGGCTTCACATCGCGGTGCAGCACACCGGCGGTGTGCGCGGCCCGCAGCGCGGCGAGAACGGCCAGCCCGATCCGGGCGGTGCGCTGCGGGTTCAGCGGCCCCTCCGCGCTGATGATTTGCTGCACCGACCGGGACGGTACGTACTCCATCACGATCCAGGGGCTCTCCCGGTCGTGCACCACGTCGTAGATGCGGACCACGTTGGGGTGATTGAGTCGGGCCGCCGTACGCGCCTCGCGCAGGGTCCGCAGCCGTAGCTCGGCTCGTTCGGTCTCGGCCAGCCAGGACGGTGGCACGACCTCCTTCACCGCGACGTCGCGGTGCAGCATCTCGTCGCGGGCCAGCCACACCCGGCCCATGCCACCGGCGCCGACCAGGTCGAGCAGCCGGTACCGACCCGCGATCAGCAACTGCCGCACAGTCGCTCCCCCTCGGTCACCCCGTGTTACACGATAGCCACCGACGCGGCAATTCTCATCCACTGAGCCGCCTCGATCCACCCCGGACCGCACACCGAACCGGCCCATACGGTGCAGGTCAACGGGGTGGTCGGAAACTCGTTCGCACCGTCGTCCAGTCCGCGGTGGCGGCGGTCCAGTCCCGGTCGTCGGTGATCCAGCCCAGCGTCCAGCGGCCGTCACCGGCGGGTGCTCCGGCGACATGCTGCCGGGCGTGCAGCCGGGCGCCGTAGGGCGCCGCCCACCGGGACTCCCACTCCGCCCCGCCGTCGCCCCCGGCGAGCCGGACCTCGTCGTACTCCGGCAGCGCCCCGACCTCCGCCGCCGCGTCCCGCATCGCGGTCAGCCGAGCCAGCGGGTCGGTGGCGCCGCCCTCGGCGACGCTGAACGCCCGTCCGGTCGCCGGGTCCTGGAAGCAGGCCACCTCGCCGTCACGGGAGTAATGCCAGGTCGCGGGCACGGAGACCCGGAAGCCGCTGGGGTCGGCGTGCCAGTTCCAGCCGGCCGGCGGCCGGAAGCGCTCGCCGGGAGGCGGCGACGCGGGCGGCGCCGGCGCACCGACGGCGTCCGGGCGGACGCACGGAAACGGTGGCGGAGGGAAGGCGCCCCCGCCCGGCGGCCGGCCCGGCCGGTCGGGGCCGTGACCGTGCGGCCCGCCCGGGCCGTCACCGTCGGGCAGACGGTCGGTCGGCGGCGCGCTGGTCGACCGTTCGGCGGTGTCCGCCGCTTCGTCGTCGCTGACGGCCAGCGCGGTGCCGACGCCGGCAGCGGCCGCCACCAGCAGCGCCGTGACGACCAGCCCCGCCCGGCAGGCTGTCCGCCCGGCCGGTCGTCCGACCGCCCGAGCGGGCGCCTGCCCGCCAGGGGTGTCGGTCCGCTCGGCGCCGTCTCCGGCGGGCGGATCACCCGGGGCCCCGGCCCGGGCGGCGGTGGGTCGGCCAGGTTCGGGCAGCGGGATGGTGGGATCCTGATCGGACAGGTCGGTGGACGTGTCGGGATGGTCGGCCGGATCCGCTGCCGACTCTGTCCCGTCGGGCACCGGGAGCAGGCCGGTGTGGCCAATCGCGGCGGCGGTGAGCAGCCGGTGGGCCGCCTCGTGGTCGAGACGGTCGCGCGGGTCACGGCGCAGCAGCCCGGCCAGTACCGGCGCGAGCGGCCCGGCGTGCGGGGCCGGGTCCGGCGGCCCGGCCGCGAGCGCGCTCAGCGTGGCCATCGCGGTGCTGCGGGCGTACGGGGAGCGGCCCTCGACGGCGGTGTGCAGGGTGGCCCCGAGCGACCACAGGTCGGCGGCCACGGTGGACACCGCCTCGGAGGCCCGCTCCGGGGCGACGTACTGCGGGGAGCCGAGCACCATGCCGGGGCGGGTCATCGCCCCGTCGCCGCCGTCGAACGTGGCCAGCCCGAAGTCGGTGAGCAGCACCCGCCCGTCATGTGCCATGAGCACGTTCTGCGGTTTGACGTCGCGGTGCAGCACCCCGGCCGTGTGTGCGGCCCGCAACGCGCCGAGCAGGGCCAGGCCGATCCGGGCCGCCTCGGCCGGAGCCAACGGCCCCCCGGCGTCCAGCACGTCCTGCAGGGTGCGGGAGGGGACGTACTCCATCACGATCCAGGGGCTGTCCTCGGCCGGGACGACGTCGTAGAGCCGGACCACGGCGGGATGGTTGAGCCGGGCCGCGGCGCGCGCCTCCCGCAGGGTGCGCGAGCGCAGCTCGGCCCGCTCGTGGTCGGCCAGCCAGCTCGGCGGCACGACCTCCTTGACCGCGACCTCTCGGTGCAACATCTCGTCGCGGGCCCGCCACACGCGGCCCATGCCCCCGCGACCCACCAGGTCGAGCAGCCGGTACCGACCGGCGATCAGCACCTGCGCACGCTCCTCCTCAGCCGCTGTCCGGGATACACCCTAACCAGCGGATCGGGAGTCACCTATCGGTCGTCCGCCTCGGCTCAGCAGGCGGCGTGGTCGGCCGCGGCGAGCAGATTGCCCTCCGGGATGGCGATCCGGGTACGTCCGCCCGCCAGTTGGGCGGCGATCCGGCGGGCCTGAAGTGGGCCGTGCTCGCGTCTGGCGGTGGTGTAGCTGGCGGCGGTGCGGGCCGCGATGGTGGCCCAGCCGTACCGCTCGACGACCATGCTGCGCGCCCGGCGGGCGACCCGCCGGGCGAAGACCTCGTCGCCGAGGAGGTGGCCCACCGCGCCGGCGAGGGCGTCCGGGTCGCTGTGCGGGAACGTCACGCCGGTCACGCCGGGCTCGACGATCTCGGCGAGCCCGCCGGTGCGGGCCACCGCGAGTGGCGCACCGGCGGCCGCCGCCTCCAGCGCCACCATGCCGAACGGCTCGTAGAGGCTGGGCACCACGGTGGCGTCGGTGGCGCCGAGCACCGCCGGCAGTTGGGTGGCGTCGAGGAAGCCGGTGAAGTGGACGGTCGAGCAGAGCGCGAGCCGGCGGGCCTCGTCCTCCAGCTCGGCGCGGTACGGGCCGTCGCCGGCGATCACCACGCGCAGCCCGGGGTGCCGCTCGCGCAGGCGGGGCACCGCGTGCACCAGGTGCTGTACGCCCTTCTCGTAGACCAGCCGGCCGGCGTACCCGACGAGCGGGCCGTCCGCGGCGAACCGGGCCCGGGCCGAGGCGACCGCGCGTGGCCGGGCCCGCCAGGCCCGGTTGTCGACCCCGTTGGGTACCACGTCGACCTGGCTGGCCGGGAGGTCGAACAGCGCGGTCACCTGCTCGCGCATGTACGCCGAACAGGTGATCACCCGGGTGGAGGAGCCGCTGAGCCAGTGCTCGACGCCGTGGATGGTGCGGTTCATCTCCTCGGGCAGCCAGCCCTGGTGCCGGCCGGCCTCGGTGGCGTGGATGGTGGTGACCAGGGGCAGGTCCAGGTGCTCGGCGAGGGTGATCGCGGTGTGGGCGACGAGCCAGTCGTGGGCGTGGATGACGTCGTAGGTGCCGGCTTCGGTGGCGCGCAGGGCGGTGCGGGTGAGGGTGTGGTTGAAGGCCATGGTCCAGGCGAGTAGGGATTCGGTGGCCAGGGGGAAGGTGACGGGGTCTTCGGGGGCGCGCAGGATGCGTACGCCGTCGGCGTATTCCTCCAGGGGTGCGCCGTCGGTGTGGCGGGTGACGACGGTGACGTCGTGGCCGGCGGTGGCGAGGGCGACGGAGAGGGCGTGGACGTGTCGGCCGAGGCCGCCGACGAGCACCGGCGGGTATTCCCAGGAGAGCATCAGCACCCGCAGCTGCCGGGCGGGGTGGATGTCGATCACGTGGGCGTCGGGTGACATGCGGCCCCCTCTGTTTGTGTCCGGGCGCGCGCCGACCGCACCGGAGCCGGTGCCCGCCGTCGCGTCTGGATCTCGGACCAATCCTGCCGGGGGCGAGATAACCAGCGGAGACACCGCCGTTGCGGTCGTGTAAAGCGCTACTGGCCCTGTCGGCGCACCCGCAGCAGCTCGGCCACCGACCATGCCTGGAACGGGCAGCCGGTCGCGGCGTGCGGCGCGAGGCCGTCGGCCGTCTCGCTCACCGAGCCTAGCCCGAACTCGGTCAGATGGGACTCAATACCGACGAACACGTCATCGACCGACATCTTGCCCCGGCGGCAGGCGTCCACGTACGGGCCGAGCATCCACGGCCAGACGGTGCCCTGGTGGTAGCCGCCGTCCCGCTCGGCCGGGCCGCCCCGGTGCCGGCCGACGAACTCCGGCGACTCCGGGGCGAGGCTGCGCGGCCCGAGCGGGGTGAGCAGCCCGGCCGCGACCCGGCGCAGCGTCGCCTCGTCCGGCTCCAGGGGCGCGAACGGAAGTGACCAGGCCAGCAGCTGGTTGGGGCGCAGCGAGTCGTCGTCGTGCAGGGCGGCCCCGCCCAGCGGGTACGCCGGTGCGGGCGCGTCCAGCACGTCGTGCAGCCAGCCGCCCGGCGCGGGGTAGCGGTCCCGGAACGAGGCGGTGGCCTGCCCGTGCCGTCGCCGCAGCTCGGCCGCGTCCCGACCGGCCAGCTCGGTCAGCTCGGCGAGCCCGGCCAGCGCGTTGATCCACAGCGCGTTGACCTCGACCGGCTTGCCGGTACGCGGGGTGACCGGCACCCCGTACACCCGGGCGTCCATCCAGGTCAGCGCGGTGCCCGGGGCGCCCTGGGTGAGCAGCCCGTCGGCCGGGTCGACGGCGATGCCGTAGCGGGTGCCGGCAACGTGCGCGTCGATCACCGTGCGCAGCGCGGGCAGCAGCTCGTCGCCGAGGTCGGTGTCACCGGTGACGGTGACGTGCCGGCTCACCGCGTGCAGGAACCACAGCGTGCCGTCGACGGTGTTGTACTCCACCCGACCGGTGTCGGCCGTGTTGGCCAGCATCCCCTCGGACAGCGTCGCCGCGTACGCCCGCAGCAGCTCCCGACCCTCGTCCGCGCGACCGGTGCAGAGGAACAGCCCCTCGTACGAGATCATCGTGTCCCGCGACCACGCGCCGAACCACGGGTAGCCGGCGACCACGTCGACCGCCGTGCGGCCGGTACGCACCACGAACGCGTCCGCGGCCAACGCGAGCGTCGCCTCCACCGGGTCCGCCGGCTTCGCCGTCGCCACCACCTGACGGTTGCGCCGCCGGGCCGTCGCCACGATCTCCGGGGCGGGCGGCGGCTCCTCGTCGAGCCGGCCGGCCCAGGCCCGCACCGACACGGTGTCACCGGGGCGCCGCAGATCGCCGGCGAAGCGGCCCGCGTACCAGAGGTCCTCGTCGGGGTGCAGCCCCCGGCTCGCCTCCTCGCGGTGGTGCACACCCAGCCACCACTGCCCCTCGGGCGTCCAGCCCGGGCCGGCCAGCCGGTACGCCCCCTCGACCACCGCGCCGTCGGCCACCGCCTCGACCTGCGGCGTCGGGCCGTCGGCCCGCCGCTCGCCGTGCGCGTCACGCCAGGTGCAGGCGGCGGAGAGTTCCAGCCGGACCGGCCCGCCGGCCACCAGCCGGTGCACCACCGCCACGCAGGAGCGGCCGGGCAGCATCGCCAGCTCCCGCTCGATCACCACCGCGCCGATCCGCCACCGCCACCGGGGCAGCCCGTCGACCAGGTCGAAGCGCTCCAGCAGCTCGAAGCCGCGCGGGTCGACGTCCCCGGAGGACCACTCGTGCGCCCCGAGCCGGACCCGCGCGCCGGACGGCAGGGTGACCGACGGGTCGAGGCTGACCAGTCCCACCCGGCGGGACGCCGGCGTCTCACCGGGCACCACCAGCAGACCGTGGTAGCGCCGGGTCCGCAGCCCGGCGACGGTGCCCATCGCGTACCCGCCGACGCCGTCGGGCACCAGCCACTCCCGGCTGGCCGCGCTGGTCAGCTCGCCGCACACCTGCGGGCCGAAGTGAATGTCGATCAACTTTCCTCCACCGGCGGCGGGGTGTAACACGCCACGACGAGAATGGCTGCTGTGGTCAAGTACCGCGGCGACGTCAAAGATGTGCACGTGATCTCTGACCGTTCGTCCTCCGACGCCTCGCCACCCGACGCCGAGCGGCTCCGGCTCGCCCAGGCCGACTCGGGGGAGCAGGACTGGCGCGCATGGGGTCCCTATCTGTCCGAACGGGCGTGGGGGACGGTGCGGGAGGACTACAG
Organism: Micromonospora sp. NPDC005161; assembly: GCF_053599855.1. Lineage (NCBI taxonomy): Bacteria > Bacillati > Actinomycetota > Actinomycetes > Micromonosporales > Micromonosporaceae > Micromonospora > Micromonospora sp. NPDC005161. Next base: position 59,413 of record NZ_JBSFYQ010000016.1, on the reverse strand, counting down.
CGAGCACGGTACGGCCTGGGACTACTTCCCGCACGACCACGCGCGGTCCAGAGCCTACCGCTGGAATGAGGACGGGATGGCCGGCGTCTGCGACGACCGGCAGACGTTCGCCTTCGCCCTGGCGCTGTGGAACGGCAGGGACCCGATCCTCAAGGAGCGGATGTTCGGCCTCGGCGGTGACGGCGGCAACCACGGCGAGGACGTCAAGGAGTACTGGTGGTACGAGGACTCCACGCCCACCCACTCCTGGATGCGCTGGCGCTACCACTACCCGCAGGCCGCCTTCCCGTACGACGAGCTGGTCGCGGTGAACGCGCTGCGCGGCCGGGACGACACCGAGTACGAGCTGGTGGACACGGGGATCTTCGACGACGACCGGTACTGGGCGGTCAGCGTCGACTACGCCAAGGCGTCCCCGACCGACTTGTGCATGGTGGTGACCGTGGCCAATCGGGGCGACCGGGCCGCCACCCTGCACGTGCTGCCCAGCCTGTGGTTCCGCAACACCTGGGCCTGGGGCCTGCCCGGCGCTGACCGGATTCCCCGGCTGACCGGTGAGGGCGCGCGGCTGGTCGGCGAGCACCGGGTGCTCGGCCAACTTCTTTTGGAGGGCGACGGAGACCCGGTGCCGCTGCTCTGCGACAACGACACCAACGCCGAGCGGCTCTGGGGCCTGCCCGGCCGGTCCCGCTACCCGAAGGACGGCATCAACGACCACGTGGTCAACGGCGCCGCCACGGTCAACCCGGCCAGGGAGGGCACCAAGGGCGCACTGCACTACGTGCTCGACGTGCCGGCCGGCGGGCAGCGCCAGATCCGGCTGCGGCTGACCCGCACCGCGTCGCCGCCGGCCGCCGCCCCGCCGCCCCGGGCGGATCTCGGCGACGGCTTCGAGGCGGTGGTGTGGGCGCGGCGTGCCGAGGCGAACCGCTTCTTCGCCGGCGTGATCCCGGAGGCCGCCACGCCCGACGAGGCGCTCGTGGCTCGGCAGGCCATCGCCGGGCTGATGTGGGGCAAGCAGTTCTACCACTTCGACGTCAAGCGTTGGCTGGACGGCGACCCGGGTTCGACTCCGCCGGCCGGGCGTCGCCACGGGCGCAACAGCGCCTGGTGGCACATGACGAGCTTTGACGTCATCTCCATGCCCGATCCCTGGGAGTACCCCTGGTACGCGGCCTGGGACCTGGCCTTCCACTGCGTGAGCATCGCCCGGGTCGACCCGGGCTTCGCCAAGGCGCAACTGCTGCTCCTGCTGCGCGAGTGGTACCTGCACCCCAACGGGCAGATCCCGGCGTACGAGTGGGCGTTCGGTGACGTGAACCCGCCGGTGCACGCGTGGGCGGCGCTCAAGGTGTTCGAGATCGACGGCGGCCGGGACTACGAGTTCCTGGCCCGGGTGATGCACAAGCTGCTGCTCAACTTCACCTGGTGGGTCAACCGGAAGGACACCGGCGGCAACAACGTATTCGAGGGCGGTTTCCTCGGGCTGGACAACGTCGGGCCGTTCGACCGGTCGGCGGCGCTGCCGGTGGCCGGTGTGCTGGAGCAGTCCGACGGCACCGGCTGGATGGCCATGTACGCGCTGAACATGCTGGACATGGCGATCGTGCTGGCCGAGCACGACCGCACCTGGGTGGACACGGCCACCAAGTTCTTCGAGCACTTCGCGTACATCGCCGCCGCCGCGTACGAGCAGGGGCTCTGGGACGACGAGGACGCCTTCTTCTACGACGTGCTGCGGCTCGCCGACGGCACGAAGGTGCCGCTGAAGGTCCGGTCGGTGGTCGGGCTGCTGCCGCTGGCCGCCACCACCCGGCTCACCGCCCGGACCCTGCACCAGCTGCCGGAGCTGGGCGCCCGGCTGCGCTGGTTCCTCACCAACCGACCGGAGTACGCCGAGGTGATCGGCACCCGCCGGCTGGGCCCGGACGGCCGCCAGCAGCGGCTGCTGTCCATGGTCGGCCCGGAGCAGGTGGTGCGGCTGCTCGCCCGGATGCTGGACAGCGACGAGTTCCTCTCCGACTTCGGCCTCCGTACGCTGTCCCGCGCGCATCTCGACAAGCCGTTCTCGGTCACCCTCGGTGGGCAGGAGTTCTCCGTCGGGTACGAGCCGGCGGAGTCGACCAGCGGGCTGTTCGGCGGCAACTCGAACTGGCGCGGCCCGATCTGGATGCCGACGAACTTCCTGCTGATCAGCGCGCTGCGCGACTACGCGGCGTTCTTCGGCGACGACCTTCAGGTGGAGTACCCGACCCGCTCCGGGGTGAAGCGCACGCTGGACGAGATCGCCGACGACCTCTCGGCCCGGCTGATCTCGCTCTTCACCCAGGACGACTGGGGTCGACGTCCGATCTACGGGGCGGCGCGCCTGTTCCAGACCCACCCGGACTGGCGGGACCTGATCGCGTTCCCCGAGTACTTCCACGGCGACAACGGGGCCGGGCTGGGCGCCTGGCACCAGACGGGCTGGACGGCGCTGGTGGCCGACCTGATCCTCACCCTGCGCCGCTGACCCCGCCGCCGCCCGCGCGTCCGGCGGCGGCGTCGGCGTTGTCGGCGGCGGCGCCGGCATGATTGTGCTCGATCAATGTTGTAGTGGTGTCCCCGGCGTTCGGAGGCCACTCGATCCTGGTTCGAGCACCGATCATGCGGGCTGGCCGCGCCACTCAACATGCAACGAAAGGTTGCGCGTCGCGTCCTGGATGTTGTAGCCTTACGCAACCAAAGGTTGCGAAAGGTTGGGTGGCATGGAACACGGATCCATCGAGCGGGACATTCACGTCGACGCATCGCCCGAGGTGGTCTTCGAGGTGATCAGTCGGCCCGAGCACATGCGGGAGTGGTGGCCCGACGACGCGCGGTTCGAGCCGGTCGCGGGCGCGCCCGGTGAGCTCGTGTGGCGCGACGCGGCGACGGGCGAGACGAACACCGTCGCCCTCGCCGTCGTCGAGGTCGACCCTCCGAAGCGGTTCTCTTTCCGGTGGTGCTACTCCGACCCGGCCCGGAGCGGGCCCTCGCTGCTGGTCACCTTCGAGCTGGCCCCGACCGGTACGGGGACCCAGATCCGCATGACCGAGACCGGGTTCCGCGGGATGGGATGGGAGGTCGCTGTCATCGAGGAGCAGTACCGCGACCACGTGAGCGGGTGGGACCACTACATTCCCGCGCTGGGCACGTACGTTGCGCGGCTGGTCGCCACCTCATGAGCACCGCGGTCGACGACGACCTGTGGTCGGCCATCGGCGACCCCATCCGGCGCACGATGATCGACCTTCTTCTCGCCGGGGGGTCGGGCACCGCCACGTCACTGAGCGAGCGGCTGCCCGTCACCCGCCAGGCCGTCTCGAAGCATCTGGCCGTCCTGGACCGGGTCGGTCTGGTGCACGCCGCGCCGGCCGGTCGCGAGCGGCACTACCAGGTCGACGAGGCGCAGCTCGCCCGCGCCGCCGCCCAGATGTCAGCGGTCGGTGCCACCTGGGACGCCCGCCTCCGCCGGATCAGGCGGATCGCCGAGGCCATCGAGCACAACCGCAACGACAACCAGGGAGAGTGACATGGTGGACATCCTGCACCGGGTCGGAGTCGTCGCTTCACTCGACGACGTCTACCGAGCGGTGGCAACTCCAGAGGGCATCGCCGGCTGGTGGACGACCGACACGGTCGGCAAGAGCGAGGTCGGCGGCCGCCTGGCCTTCCGGTTCGGCGACGTCGGTGGCTTCGACATGGAGGTCGTGCAGCTCGACCCCTCCGGCCACGTGCGGTGGCGGGTCATTGACGGCCCCGAGGAGTGGATCGGCACCGAGATCGGTTGGCGCCTCGACCAGCGCGGTGAGTACACCATCGTCCAGTTCACCCACGGGGGCTGGCGCGAGCCGGTCGAGTTCATGCACCACTGCAGCACCAAGTGGGCGATGTTCCTCATGAGTCTCAAGGAGCTTGTGGAGACCGGGCGTGGCAGGCCGGCCCCGGACGACGTCCGGATCAGCGACTGGCACTGAGCCCCGCCAGGCTAGACCGGTGGTGCAGGTTGTTCCGCTGGTCGGCGGTGTGAGCGTCGCGCGTCCGCGTAGGTGACGCCCAGGAGCACCACGGCAGTGGCCGCGCCGGTCGCGATCGGCGGCAGGTGGAGCGTTGCCGGCGTCAGCAGCACGAGGGCCAGCAGGCCACCTGTCCGGGATCGGGACACCCGACCGAAGACCTGGTATTCGAGGGCCGATCGTCCGGCGAGGAAGACCGCCGGGCCGCCGAGGACGGCGATGAGCCAGGGCGCCGGAAGGTCACCGAGTGGCTCGGTGATGAACAGCTCGAAGCCCACGCCGGTCAGCACGACCCCGGCGATCATGACCAGGTGGGCGAGTGCCATGTCGGTGGCCAGGCGGGGGGCGTCCCGGGAACGGCTGATGGCCGCACCCAGCACGCCTCCCGCCAGGTGGAAGTAGATCCGCCAGAGCAGGACGGTGGTCGCCAACGCCAGCGTGAAGCCGGCCGTCTGCGCGGTGTGGAACTGGCTGCCGCTGAAGGCCAACCCGATGACGAAGATCGCCTCGCCGAGCGCGATGAGGAGGAACTGTTGGTACCGCTCGGCCAGGTGTTCGGCCGCTATCGTCTGTCCGCCGATCCGTTGCGCGCCGACCCGGGGTGTCGGCCACCCGAGGAACAACCCGACATAGTCGACCAGCGCGGCGATGGTCCAGAGCGACCCACGAACCGTGCCATCGTCGATCAGCCCACCGACGACCCAGAGCGGTGCGCTCAAGCCGAGCCAGACCAGCACCCGGATCGTTTGCCGCGAATCCGGCCGGCCGTGTCCGGCGATGTGGAAGTACAGCACCCGGCCGATCTGGAGAGTCACGTAGGTGACGGCGAAGAGGGAGGCCCGCGCGCCGAAGCCGTCGGGCACCGCGACGGCCATCACCATGGCGCCGGCCATCGTCATGACGATGACGGTCTGGACTACCGGCGCCTCCGGATTCAGCCAACTGGTCGACCAGACCGTCAACGACCAGACGGCCCACAGGGCCAGGAGCAGCAGCAGGGCCTGACCGAGACCCGCGAGCGCGCCGCGTTCGGTACCGGTGAAATCCGTGATCAACCGGGCCGAGATCCTGGTGAGCGCGAAGACGAAGACCAAGTCGAGGAAGAGTTCCAGAAAGGTGGCTCGCTGGAGACTGCTCTCGGTGCGGAGCAGCCGCGCGTCGCCCCTCTCACTCATCCGCCCGCCGGGTGCCGTCCCATGACCACGTGCCCTCCCGTCCCGGTGATCCCATCACCTAACGACCAAGCGCCGGGTGCGGCACTGACCGTCCGGCACGGACAGTCACCAATCTGTCACCGCGCGGCTGCCGTCGGTGTCTTCGACTTACGCTCGTGGTCGTGTCCGGATCTGCCGAGGGAGCCACCGAAGAGGACCGACGCGACCTCATCGTCACGGTCGCGCGGGAGTTGACCGAGGTCGAGGGCTGGACGGGGGTGAGCCCTCGGCGGCTGGCCGAGCGGGCCGAGGTCGACGTCGGCGACCTCTACCGGCACTTCGCCGATCAGGAGGCGCTGCTCGCCGCCGTGGCGGTGTGCGCCTTCGCCGACCTGGCCGCCGACCTGGCCGAGGCGCACGCGGAGGCGACCGGCGATCCGGAACGGGTCTGGCCAGCGGTGGCGAGCGCGTACCTCGACTTCGCGTACGCGAATCCGGAGGTCTACGACGCGATGCTCGCGCTGACCCCCGACCTGGCCCTCGGCGTGGACGGCGTGCCGGCCGCTCCCCGCGGCGTGTTCGCCGAGCTGCGGGCGGCCCTGACCCCGCTGGCCGAGGGGCGTGATCCGGGCACCCTGGCCGAGGTGGGCTGGAGTCTGTTGCACGGCATGGTCATGCTCACCCGGGGTGGCCGGTTGCGTCCGGAGGCGCAGGAGGAGCGGGAGACGATGATCGCGGAACGGTTGTTGCGGTGGCCCTGCCTGGCGGCCGAGTCGGATGGAAAATCCTTGGGTGCGCCTCGCGCCATGCCCTAAGGTCCCGAACCGTCAGGAGCGTTGATCACAAGGGGGGCGGCATGACGGTGGACCAGGCGGCGCGCCGGCAGGCGCAGGTGCTGATCTTCGACGCGGACGACACGTTGTGGGAGAACAACGTCGTGTTCGAGCGGGTGATCGACGATTTCCTGGCCTGGCTCGACCACCCGACACTGGACCGGGTGGAGCTGCGGGCCGTCCTCGACGACATCGAGCGGGCCAACACGGTGGCGCACGGCTACGGCAGCAAGGTCTTCCTGCGCAGCCTGGCGGAGTGCCTGGAGCGGCTGCGTGAGCGACCGGCCACCGACGCCGAGCGTCGGGAGATCGACCGGTTGGCGGTGGCCCTGGTCGAGCACCGGGTGGAGCTGATGCCCGGGGTGGCGGACGCGCTCGACGAGCTGGCCGGTCGGCACGAGCTGCTGCTGCTGACCAAGGGGGACCAGGTGGAGCAGCAGCGCAAGCTGGACGCGTGCGGGCTGCTGCACCACTTCGGAGCCACGCACATCGTCGCGGAGAAGAACGTCGACACCTACCGGTGGTTGGTGCGGGAGCACGGGTTCGAGCCGGCCGGCGCCTGGATGATCGGCAACTCTCCGAAGTCGGACATCCTGCCGGCCCGCGCGGCCGGGCTGAACGCGGTGTTCATTCCGAATGAGAACACCTGGGTGCTGGAGGACGACGAACTGGACCCGACCGACGCCCGCGTGCTGCGCTTGGCCGCGTTCCGCGACCTGCTGCAGCACTTCTGACCGCTCTGAGACCGAACAGCGTCGGCGATCATGGTCGCGTTACGCCGACATGACGGTTTTTCCCCGTGAGATAAGTCCTGCCACCGGCGGTCCTGCCTGGCTTGTCCGACCCGCCGTGGCCTGCCTAGCCTGTGCCGGCGTCCACGGCCTTTCGGGGTGTGCCGGGGGCGAACGGGCGTCCGGCGAGTGGGCACCGTGGAGCTGAGTGCAGGGCGGCCGGCCTCCCTGTCGAGCCGCGTGGGCGTTGAGCCACGCCCGCGCGCGGCAGGGGTGCTGGAGCTGTCCGCTCCCATGCCGGATGACCGGGGGTCAGGGCCGGGCAGTTGCGGACCCGGTCCTGACCCGGCCAACCAATCGACCACCCCTCCCGGCGGGCGGGACAGCCGCGTGCCGGGCCGACTGTCAGGATGGTGGAATGAAGCGCAGATCGCTCCTGCTCGGCGCCGCGGCGGGGTTTGCCGCGCCGACCCTGCTCAGCCCGGCGGCACCCGCGCTCGGCGCGAGCAGGCCCGCGCCGGCCCGGGGCGTCGCGACCGTCTCCGCATCCACCGGCTCGGTCTGGCCGCGCCGCAACCTGGCCGCGCGGCTGACAACCCTGCCGGCGCAGACGAAGCAGGTGCTCATCGTCGGCACCACCAGCTCCACGACCACCTACGCCACCCTTGAGGCGTACGTGCGGATCAGCGGTCGCTGGATGCCCGCCTCGGGGTTGGTCCCCGCCCGGATCGGCTCCAAGGGGTTCAGCGACAACCACGTGGAGGGTGTGCCGACCACCCCCACCGGGGTCTACTCGATCGGCCCGACCATGTACGGCATCGACGCGAACCCGGGCGTGCGGTACCCGTACCACCAGCTGGTCAGCGGTGACTGGTGGAACGAGAACCCGTCGTCGTCGCTGTACAACACCTTCCAGCACAGCTCGACCAACCCCGGCGGGGCCAGCGAGGCGCTGTGGACGGAGGTGCCCGCGTACACACACTTCGCGGTGATCACCTACAACATGCCGCCGAACGTGTCGAAGCCGGTGCCGAACGCGGGCAGCGGCATCTTCCTGCACCAGTTCAGCACCAGCGCCGGCAACGCCACCGCCGGCTGTGTCTCCCTCGCACACGATGACCTGGTCGACGTGCTGACCTGGCTGGACCCGGCGCTGTCGCCGCGCATCGTGCTCAGCCCGTACGCCCAGATGCGCCGCTACTGAGCTGAGCCCGGGGCGGGCCGGTGGATCAGGAGACCTCGCCGCCGCGGACGATCGCCACCGCCACCCGGCAGAACTCGTCCATGTCGGGGTTGAAGCCGGCCGCGATGTCAGGATGCAGCCCGGAGCGTGTCTCGTCCAACAGGCGCTGGCAGACCTGCTCGACCGGCTCGCCGGCGTAACCGGCGCGGACCCGGTCGGTGGCCGCCTGGAGCGCCGAGGTCAGCTGATCCTCCAACGGGCCGCGCAGCTTCTGCTGCACCGGGTCGAGCCCGCGCGGGTCGAGCGTGACATGTGGCTCCGACATGGTGCTCCCTTCGTCGGCGTCGGCGGTACCCCACCGCGTCCGTCGGTCAAACCTCAGCCGGTACGGCGGCGACCCGCACCTGGTACGAGAAGTCCTCCGCCGGCTCCTCGTGGTACGACAACCGGCGGATCTGCCGGTCGTCGTCGAAGAGAGCGACGTCCACCAGGACGCCGAGGTGGGCCAGGCCGATGCTGGTCACCCGCTTCTTGTCCTGCAACACCGCGCAGACGCCGCCGAGCAGGGTGCTGGCGTCGGCCGTACGGTGCCCGGGCGGGCAGCGCAGGACCAGGTCGACCTCGATCGGCCCGGGCAACGGCGTCCAGCCGGTGCGTTGGGCCGCCGCCAGGGCGGCCTGGAGCAGGGTGCGGACCCTCGTCGCCTGCCGGTGCCCGGCGGCGAAGATGGACAACGCTTCGGTCTTGACCGGTGGCAGGCCGCTCACCTCGAACGTCAGGGCGAGAGCGCGGGTGTCCTGCACGACGGCACCTCCTCGTTGGGACGATCCTGCCGAACCGGGGGAATGGCGGTGGGACTTCCCGCGATTACCAACCGAACGGGCAGGCTGGGGTCGGCCGGAGGCGTGTCGACGTCGGCGGCGAACGCGCTGGCTGTGGCGCTAGGAAGACGCTAGTCGACAGTGCCCGCGCTGGGTAGTCGGTCGCTCACCCGATGGGACGCGGCGCGAAGGCGCAGAACTCGTTGCCCTCCGGGTCGGCCAGGACCCACCAACGGCTCTCGTCCTGCGGCTCGCGTAGCAGCGTCGCGCCCGCCGCGATCAGCGCCGCGGGCTCCGGGTCGACCAGATCGACGTCCCAGTGCATCCGGTTCTTGACCGTCTTGGGCTCGGGCACCGCGTCGAACCCCAGCGCTCCCAGGGGAACCCGGCCGCGCCGACCAGCGACGCGGTACCGGAGCCGAACTCGGCGGTGCCACCGACCACACCGGCCCACCAGGCCGCCTGGGCCGCCGGGTCGGCAGAGTCCACGACCAGCTCGAACGGGCCCGGTTGGGTGCCCTTGCGGGCCGCGAACCCGCAGAACGGGTTGCCCTCCGGGTCGGCGAGCACCCACCAGGTCACGTCCTCGGACGGTGCGCGGAGCAGCCGGGCGCCGGCCGCGATCAGCGCCGACGGCTCCGCGCCGGCCAGCCGCAGATCCAGGTGTACGCGGGTCTTGCCGGTACGCGGCTCCGGCACCTGGTTCACCCAGATCGACTCGGCGCCCGAGCGGGCGGCACGAGGGTCGACGCGGGTGTCCTCGCCGCCGGCGTCGGCCACGTCGGCGTCGAGGATCCGGGCCCAGAAGGCACCTAGCAGGCGCGGGTTGGCGGCGTCCAGGCAGAGGTCCTTGAAGCGTGCGATCACCGGCACAGCATGCCGGGCCCCCGGCCCTCGAGTACGCGGCCCCCTCCGACCCGCCCGAAGTGACGTCGCGCACACCGGGCCGGTCGGCCAGGTCCCCACTGGCGTCAGGTTTCGCGACTTTCCAGGTCGGGCAGTGTGAAGGCCACGAAACGTCCGGGGTCGCGCGCCGCTGGTCCAGCGCCCCGATCGTCTCGCCGTGCGCCGGGGCGCGGTGCGTTTCCCCGGCGGCTGGCCGACAAGAGGGGAGGGGTGATGAGCGACCCTGACGAGGCCCGACGTCGACGGCGACCACGGGTACGCGCGGTGGCGGCAGCCGCCGCGCTGACGCTGGTGGCGCCCATGGCCGCCTGCGGTTCCGGTGACGCTGGTGGCCCACCGACGATCAACCTGTACTACCCGCCGGAGCAGAACCTGCAGAAGGTCGTCGACGACTGCAACGCGCAGGCCCAGGGGCGGTACGAGATCGCCTACCAGGTGCTGCCCCGGCAGGCCGACGAACAGCGGGTGCAGATGGTGCGTCGGCTGGCCGCCGAGGACACCGGGATGGACGTGCTCGGCCTGGACGTCACCTGGACCCAGGAGTTCGCCAGCGCCGACTGGATCCGCGAGTGGACCGGCCAGGACAAGACCGAGGTCGAGCAGGGCACCCTCTCCGGGCCGCTGGACACCGCCCGCTACGAGGGCAAGCTCTACGCCGCGCCGAAGAACACCAACGTCCAGTTGCTCTGGTACCGCAAGGACCTGGTGCCGCAGCCGCCGAAGACCTGGGACCAGATGATCACCGCTGCCCAGCAGCTCAAGGAGCAGGGCAAGCCGTACCAGGTGCTCACCATGGGCGCCCAGTACGAGGGCCTCGTCGTCCTCTACAACACCCTGGCCGAGAGCGCCGGCGGGAAGATCCTCAACGACGACGGCACGCAGGCCGTGATGGACGCCGGCACGGTCCGGGCGCTGGAGCAGTTGCAGCGTTTCGCCACGTCGGGCGTGACCTCGCCGTCGTTCACCAACGCCATCGAGGATCCGGTCCGGCTGGAGTTCCAGTCCGGTGCCGGAGCCTTCCAGGTGAACTGGCCGTTCGTCTATCCCGCCCTGCAGGAGGCGAACCCCGAACTGGCGAAGCAGGTCGGCTGGGCCCGGATCCCGGGCGTCGACGAGAACACCCCCAGCAAGGTCACCATCGGCGGGGTGAACCTGGCGGTCAGCTCCTACTCCAAGCACCCGGAGCTGTCCTTCGAGGCGGCCCGGTGCATCCGCGACGCCGAGCACCAGAAGTTCTCCGCCATCAACGACGGCGTCCCGCCCACCATCGAGGCCGTCTACGACGAGCCGGAGATGACCGAGGCGTACCCGATGAAGGACACCATCCTGGAGGAGCTGAAGGAGCCGGCGACCCGCCCGCTGACCCCGGCCTACCAGAGCATCTCCACCGTGATGTCGGCGATCCTGTCGCCGCCGTCGGCGATCCGTCCGCAGCAGACCGCGGACGAGCTGCGCTCCGCCATCGCCGATGCCCTCCAGTCCAAGGGGGTCCTCCCATGAGCCTGCCCGCGACCCCGACCGGGGCGGACGTGACCGCCGAGGAGACCACCCGCTCCACCGGCCGGCACGCCACCGTCCCCACCCAGCGCGCCGGCCGTCGCAAGCCGCCGCTGAGCGAGAACAAGAAGGCCGAACGCAAACTCGGCTGGTTGCTGTGCGCGCCGGCCGCGCTCGTCATGGTCGCGGTGACCGCGTACCCGATCCTCTACTCGGTCTGGTTGTCGCTCCAACGCTTCGACCTGCGCTTCCCCGACGAGCGCAAGTTCATCGGGCTGGAGAACTACGTCACCGTGCTCACCAACGAGTTCTGGTGGACCGCGTTCGGGGTGACCATGCTGATCACGGTGGTCACCGTGGCCGTCGAGCTGGTGCTCGGCATGGGGCTGGCGCTGATCATGCACCGCACGCTGGTCGGGCGGGGCATCGTGCGGACCGCGGCGCTGATCCCATACGGCATCGTCACCGTCGTCGCCGCCTTCTCCTGGCGGTACGCCTGGACGCCCGGCACCGGCTACCTGGCCAACCTGTTCAGCGACGGCGCGCCGCTCACCGAGCGCGCCAGCTCGCTGGCGATCATCATGCTCGCCGAGATCTGGAAGACCACCCCGTTCATGGCGCTGCTGCTGATGGCCGGGCTGGCGCTGGTCCCGGAGGACCTGCTCAAGGCCGCCTCCACCGACGGCGCGACGTCGTGGCAGCGGTTCACCAAGGTCATGCTGCCGGTGATGAAGCCGGCGATCCTGGTCGCGCTGCTGTTCCGCACCCTGGACGCGTTCCGGGTCTTCGACAACATCTTCGTGCTGACCGCCGGCGGCAACGAGACGTCGTCGGTGTCGATGCTGGCCTACAACAACCTGATCCGGGGCCTGAACCTCGGCATCGGGTCGACGATGTCGGTGCTGATCTTCATCACCGTGGCGATCATCGCCTTCGTCTTCGTGAAGCTGTTCGGCACCGCTGCCCCGGGCAGCGACGACTCCGAGAGGCGTTGACATGGCCACCGGTACCGAAACCACCACCCGGGCCCGGGTGCGCTGGGGTCTCCTGGACATCCTCGTGGTCGTCTTCGCGCTGGTCCCGGTGCTGTGGATCGCGTCGCTGTCGTTCAAGACGCCGGCCACCCTCACCGACGGGAACTTCATCCCCCGGGAGTGGACGCTGGACAACTACCGGACGATCTTCGACACCGACCAGTTCGTCCGGGCACTGATCAACTCGATCGGCATCGCGTTGGTCGCCACGCTGGTCGCGGTGGTGCTCGGCGCGATGGCCGCGTACGCGATCAGCCGGCTGGACTTCCCCGGCAAGGGGCTGCTGGTCGGCGTCTCCCTGCTGATCGCGATGTTCCCGCAGGTGTCGCTGGTGTCGCCGCTGTTCGAGATCGAGCGTCAGCTCGGCCTCTTCGACACCTGGCCCGGGTTGATCCTGCCGTACATCACCTTCGCTCTGCCGCTGGCGATCTACACGCTGTCGGCGTTCTTCAAGCAGATCCCGTGGGACCTGGAGAAGGCGGCGAAGATGGACGGCGCCACCCAGGGGCAGGCGTTCCGACGGGTCATCGCCCCACTGGCCGCGCCCGGGCTGTTCACCACGGCGATCCTGGTCTTCATCTTCTGCTGGAACGACTTCCTGTTCGCCATCACGCTGACCTCCACCGAGCGGGCTCGTACGGTGCCGGTCGCCCTGTCGTTCTTCACCGGCGAGTCGCAGTTCGAGGACCCCACCGGGGCGATCTGCGCGGCCGCCGTCGTGATCACCGTTCCGATCATCCTGTTCGTCCTCTTCTTCCAGCGCCGCATCGTGTCCGGCCTGACCTCCGGCGCAGTCAAGGGATAGGTGAGTAGTCGTGGCTGACATCGTGCTCGACAAGGTGAGCAAGAAGTTCCCGGACGGGACCGTCGCCGTGCAGGACGTCGACCTGGAGATCGCCGACGGCGAGTTCGTCATCCTGGTCGGACCCTCCGGCTGCGGCAAGTCCACCACCCTCAACATGATCGCGGGGCTGGAGGACATCAGTTCCGGCGAGCTGCGCATCGGCGGCCAGCGGGTCAACGACAAGGCCCCCCGGGACCGGGACATCGCCATGGTGTTCCAGTCGTACGCGCTGTACCCGAACATGACCGTGCGGGAGAACATGGCGTTCCCGCTGCGGCTGGCGAAGCTGGACAGGGAGACCATCAACCAGAAGGTCGACGAGGCGGCGAAGGTGCTGGAGCTGACCTCGCTGCTGGACCGTAGGCCGGCGAACCTCTCCGGCGGGCAGCGCCAGCGGGTGGCGATGGGTCGGGCGATCGTCCGTCAGCCGAAGGCGTTCCTCATGGACGAGCCCCTGTCCAATCTGGACGCGAAGCTGCGGGTGCAGATGCGTACCGTGGTGTCGCGGTTGCAGAAGCAGCTCGGCACCACCACCGTCTACGTCACCCACGACCAGACCGAGGCGATGACCCTCGGCGACCGGGTGGTCATCATGCGCGGCGGTGCGGTGCAGCAGGTCGGGCCCCCGCAGGAGCTGTACGACCACCCGCGCAACCTGTTCGTGGCCGGCTTCATCGGCTCGCCGTCGATGAACTTCCTGCACGCCGCCGTGCAGGACGGCGGGCTGCGTACCGCGTTGGGTGACGTGCCGCTCGGCGACCGGGTCCGCCGCGAGTTGGAGGCGGCCGACGCGCCGCGCGAGCTGATCCTCGGCATCCGCCCCGAGCACTTCGAGGACGCCGAGCTCGTCGACGAGGACACCCGCCGCCGGGGCCTGGAGTTCGAGGCGCCGGTGGAGATCGTCGAGTCGATGGGCTCGGACAAGTACGTCTACTTCACGGTCGAGGGGGAGCGGGCCAGCGCCGCCGAGCTGGAGGAGCTGGCCGCCGACGCGGGTGCCGCCGACTTCGCCAGTGGTGGCGGGAACCTGGTCACCCGGCTGTCGGCCGAGTCACCGGTGGCCGAGGGGCAGTCGCGTCGGGTCTGGTTCAACCTGGAGAAGATCCACCTGTTCGACCCGACCAACGGCCGCAACCTCACGCTGCACGAGGGCCGGGCGGCTGGCGCGCTCGCCAACTGAGTGGCGTCCATCATGGTGGGGCCGGCGGGGATCACCCGCCGGCCCCGTCGAGCTGCCCACCGCGGCCCGCCCGCGATCGACCCGCCCGGCCGAGGACTGACGCCGGGTGAGCCCCGGTCAGGCCGGCCAGTCGAACCGGGGTGGCAGGCCGAGGAAGTCCGCGTACCGACCCAGTGCCTGCTCCACCCGGGCACGTTCACCGGCGTCCAGCGGCGTCAGCGGCTGGATCGCCACGGTGACCGCGGCCCGGGCGATGCGCCGCTTCCACAGGCCCACCACGCGGCCGGCCCGCACCACGGTGGCCTGGAAGATGCCGTTGTTACCCGGCACGACGGCCGCCTGGTGCGCGGGATCGAGCATCAGCGCGCGATCCCGGTAGCCGAGCAGGTACTCGTCGAAGCCGGGCAGCACCAGCACGTCGTCGACCGGCGTGCGCGGCGCGTCGGCCAACGCCGCGTCGACGTACATCTCCTCGCCGTCAACCCGCACCACGGTCAGCGTGTCGCCGGCGGCGGCCAGCCCGCGCCGCGCGTCGGTCAGGGTGAGGCCGGTCCAGCCGGCGAACTCGCGGGCGCTGACCGGCCCGTGCCCGCGCACGTAGCGGTGGGCCAGCAGGGCGAGCGCCTCCTCCCGGTCCAGCCGGCGTGGCCCGGGCGCCCACTCGTCGAGCAGCGCGAAGGTCTGCTCGGTGCCGATGTTCGGCGCCAGGCAGGTCACCCCGCGCACGCTGGCGTACCACAGCAGGTGGTAGCCCCGCTGACCGTCGGTGCCCAGGCCGGCCGCGCGGAGGGTGGCCAGACACTGCGCCCGGGTGAGCCGGCCACCGCCGGCCAGCGCCGCACCGAGCACGTCCACCGCCCGGTCCGCGTCGACGTCGGTGAGCCCGAGCTGCCCCCGTCGGGTCGTCGCGCCGGCCAGCGACCGGATGCCGGTCACCTCCAGCATCCAGCGCGCGTCGGTGGGCGGGACGAGGTGCACGGTGCCTCGCATCGGCCACGTGCGCAGCGCCTCGCGCCGTTCCAGAGCCGCCTGCACGTCGGCCACGGTCCACCCGGGCAGCCGGGCGCCCAGCGACCACAGCCCGCTGGCCAGGTCCTGCGCCTGCATCGCACCGAACCACTCGACCACCTCGCCGACGGTTCCGGGTCGCGTGCCCGGGTGCGGGCGCAGCAGCAGGCTGGTCATCCGCAGCGCCAACGCGTCGGCCGCGCTGAGGTCGACGGGCATCGGGTGCTCCTTCCGGTTGTCGGGGCCGCCAGCCTAGGGCCACCCACCGACGTCCGGGTCGACACGACACCCCGCGCACCCGCCGCCGGATCGCAGTCGGGGGCATAACGGCCAGCGCAGTGGGGAAGCGGCCGACCGGAAGTGCGCGCGCCGCGCGTGCGGAAGGGAGTGTCATGACTGCCGCAAGCGAACCGGCCCGCGGATCCGGCGTGACTGCCGGGTCCCAGGGCCATCGGGCGGGCACCGGCGCCAAGACCAGCGCGGCCGCGACCTTCGCCCTGGTCTTCGGGGTGTCCGGTCTGATCAGCGTGTTGACCGCGATCCTGGCCTGGCTCGGTCTGGTGCTCGGGATCATCGGGATCATCCTGGGCATCGTCGGGCTGAAGATGGCCGCGCGACCAGGGGTGACCGGGCGGGGTGTGGCGATCGGCGGCCTCGTGTTGAGCATCCTGGCGGTGCTGATCGGCCTCGGCCTCGCCGCGGGCATCACCACCTTCATCAACAACGAGGGCGCGGTGGACCGCCTCCAGCAGCAGGTCGATGACCTGCGCGACAAGCTCGACTGACACCGGTGGCACGCTGGGCACGTCCGCCTCGGCGGGCGGGCAGGGCCCTGACGGGCACGGCGCGGCGGACGGACGCCCTCGCGGGCGCGACGTCCCTCGCGGGCGCGACGTCCCTCGCGGTGGGCGAGGAAGCACCTCGGCCCGTCACATCGGGTGACCCGCGGCGCGCTCCCGACCACTGTCCCATTCCCCTTTGCACTGCTTACGCGGGCGCAACAGTTACTCAGGGTTCGGCCCTGCCGAGCATCTTCGCGCGAAGCTGCGTTGTAATCCCTGCTCAGCGCGGTGTTGCGTCCGAGTAAGCAGAGCAAAGGACGCGATTCATGAGTGGCGGCCCGACCAGACTTCACGCGCGGTTACACGTCGTCTCCGGTCACAGGAACGGTCCGGTGACGCGGTCCGCGGCACACTTCCGGCGGGCGCGGCCGGAGATCACAGTAGGGTGGGCGACGTGCTCCGCCAGGTCACCGCGATCCGCTACGTCACCCCGCTGCGCGAGGGTGGCTCGCTGCCCGGCGTGGTGGAGGCCGACGACCTCGGCACGTACGTGGCGAAGTTCCGTGGTGCCGGGCAGGGGCCCAAGGCGCTGATCGCCGAGGTGATCTGCGGTGAGCTGGCCCGGCGGCTGGAGTTGCGGGTGCCGCCGCTGGTGGTGCTCGACATCGACCCGGTGATCGGGCGTGCCGAGCCCGACCAGGAGGTGCAGGAACTGCTGCGCAACAGCGGCGGCGCGAACCTGGGCATGGACTTCCTGCCGGGTGCGCTGGGCTTCGACCCGGTCGCGCACCCCGTCGACGCGATGCTGGCCTCCCGGGTGCTCTGGTTCGACGCCTACGTGGAGAACGTCGACCGGAGCTGGCGCAACCCGAACCTGCTGGTCTGGCACCGGGAGCTGTGGCTGATCGACCACGGCGCCTGCCTGTACTTCCACCACAACTGGCCGCGGGCCGCCGCCGCCGTGCACCGGGCGTACCGGGCCGAGGACCACGTGCTGGCGCCGTACGCCTCCCGACTGGCCGAGGCCGACGCGGAGCTGGCGCCACGGGTCAGCCCGGAGCTGCTCACCGAGGTGCTGGCGCTGGTGCCCGACGAGTGGCTCACCGCCGCCGCCGATTTCGATTCGGCCGACGCGGCGCGGGAGGCGTACCTGGCGCACCTGTCCGCCCGGGTCGCCCGCACCGCCGACTGGCTCCCGCAGGGGAGCGCGGCATGAGACAACCATTCGAGTACGCCGTCATCCGGCTGGTGCCCCGCATCGAGCGCGGCGAGCAGATCAACGTCGGGGTGCTGCTCTACTGCCAGCAGCGCGACTTCCTGGCCGCGCGGACGCACCTGGACGCCGACCGGGTCCGCGCGCTCGCACCCGACGTCGACCTGCCGGCGGTGGCCGCGGTGCTGGAATCCTGGGACCGGACCTGTGCCGGTGACGGTCCGGCGACCCGGATGCGGCTCGGCGAGCGGTTCCACTGGCTGGCCGCGCCGCGCAGCACGATGATCCAGACCGGGCCGGTGCACACCGGGCTCACCGCCGACCCGGCGGCGGAGTTGGAGCGACTGATGGCGGCCTTGGTCCGCTGAGCGGGGCGGGACCGGCCGGCAGACCCTTGACCGCGCTAGGCGGAGAAATTGAGGCCTCGGCCGGGCCGCTCGGTGCGGACAGCGGGGCCGGATCTCGTTTGACGGTGCGGGTGGGGGGTAGTCGCCGGAGCTGACTCAGACGAGAAGGGGAACATCTGATGGCTGCCCAGACCAAGGTAGCGGTGATCTACTACAGCGCCACCGGCATCACGTACCAGATGGCGCAGGCCGTCTGCGAGGCCGCCGGGGACGCCGGTGCCGACGTGCGCCTGCGCAAGGTACGCGAGCTGGCGCCGGACGAGGCGATCCGCTCCAACTCCGGGTGGCAGGCGCACCACCTGGAGACCCAGGACGTGCCCGAGGCGATGGTCGACGATCTGGCCTGGTCCGACGTGGCGATCCTCGGTGCGCCGACCCGGTACGGCTTGGTGGCGGCCCAGCTGAAGCAGTTCATCGACACCACCGGCCCGCTCTGGGCCCAGGGCGCGCTGGCCAACAAGGTCTACTCCGCCTTCACCTCGACGGCGACGGCGCACGGCGGGCAGGAGACGACCCTGACCTCGCTCTTCAACGTCTTCTACCACTGGGGCGGGATCGTGGTCACCCCCGGCTACACCGACACCAGCCAGTTCATCGCGGGAAACCCCTACGGCGCCTCGCACACCAGCAACAACGGGGAGATCGCCCCGGACAGCGTGGCGCTGGGCGCCGCCGCGCTCACCGCCCGGCGGGCGGTGCAGATCGGCACCGCGCTGAAGAAGGGCCTGGCCGGCTGACCGCAGCGGGGACGCGGTCCACAGCAGGGGACCGGCGGCGCGGGCGGGGCTCTCGGCCCGTCCGCGCCGCCGGTCGATTCCGCCGTACCCCCGGGCGGGGGTGACTATGCCCGCCCGCCGGCGGCGGACAGCTCGTCCGGGTGCGGCGCCGGCAGCAGGTCGCCCAGCAGCTCGGTCAGCACGGCGAGCCCGTCCGGGCTGAGCACCGACTCCGGATGGAACTGCACGCCGGCGAAGCCGCGCCCACGCAGGGCGTGCACCGCGCCGTCGCGCACGTCCCGGGCCAGCTCCACCGGCCCGTACGCGGTGTCCAGCCGGTCCGCGTCGGCGCGAGCGGTGAACGTGGAGTAGAAGCCCACCCGGCGGACGTACCCGAACAGCGGCACCTCGCGTTGCAACCCCTGGTAGGGCGCCTCCCGACGGTGCAGCGGCAGCCCCAGCAGCCCGGCCAGCACCTGGTGGCCGAGGCACACCGCGAGGGTCGGCCGGCCGCTCGCGAGCAGCCCGGTCAGCAGCGCCCGCAGCGCCACCATCTTCGGCTCGTCCGGGCTGCCCGGGTCGCCCGGTCCCGGCCCGGCCACCACGAGGTCGTAGGCGTCGAGGGGGCCACCGGCGTGCCACGGCCGCAGCGTGACCGCCAGACCCAACGCGCCCAACTGGTGGGCCAGCATCCCGGTGAAGGTGTCCTCGGCGTCCACGATCAGCGCCCGGCGGCCGACCAGCCCGGGCAGGCCCGGCGCGTCCGGCGCCCGCTGGTCGAGCCAGAACCGCGCCAGCGGGGCGTTACGTGCGGCCAGCGCGTCGCGTACCGCCGGGTCGTCGGCCAGCCGCGCGAGCGGCCCGCGTCCGCCGACGGGCGCCGCCGGGCCGAGACCGAGCGCGGCCAGCACCCCGGCCGCCTTGGTGTGCGTCTCGGCCACCTCGCCGGCTGCCGTCGAGTGCCGGACCAGGGTGGCGCCCACCGGCACCCGCAGCCGGCCGGTGGGGGAGATCTCGGCGGTACGGATCAGGATCGGCGCGTCCAGCGTCTGCCGGCCCGCGTCGTCGTGGCCGAGCAGGGCCAGCACGCCCGCGTAGTAACCCCGGCCGACCCGCTCGTGTCGGGCGATCACCCGGCAGGCGTTCTCCATCGGGCTGCCGGTCACGGTGGGGGCGAACATCGTCTCCCGCAGCACCTCCCGCACGTCGCGGGTGCCCCGCCCGGCGAGCAGGTACTCGGTGTGCGCCAGGTGTGACATCTCCTTGAGGTACGGGCCGATCACCTGGCCGCCGTGCTCGGCAACGGTCGCCATCATCTTCAGCTCCTCGTCGAGCACCATGTACAGCTCCTCGACCTCCTTGGGGTCGGCGAGGAAGCGCAGCAGCGCCGCCCGGTCCGGCGTGCCGTCGGCGGGCCGGAAGGTGCCGCTGATCGGGTTCATCATCACCAGCCCGTCGTCGACGCTGACGTGCCGCTCCGGGCTGGCGCCGACCAGGGTCCGTTCGCCGGTGTGCACCACGAACGTCCAGTAGGCGCCGCGCTCGGCGACCAGCAGTCGGCGCAGCGCGGCCAGCGCGGCCACCAGCGGCGGGCCCTGCACGGTGGCGTGCAGGGTGCGGTGGATGACGAAGTTGGCGCCCTCGCCACGGCCGATCTCCTCGGCCAGCACCCGCCGCACCGTCCCCGCGTACTCCTCGTCGGTGACGTCGAACGCGGCGTCGACGGCGCGCACCGGCTCGTCGGGCAGCGCGGCCAGCACGTCGGCCAGGGCGATCCGGTGGTGCTCGCGGATCTGGAGGCACTCCAGCGGGGCGCCGTCGTCGACGCAGGCGAAGCCCCGCTCGGTGATCTGCCGGTAGGGCACGACGGCCAGCGTCCGCGCCCCGGGCCCCGGCGGCAGCGGGATGTCCGCCAGCCGGTCCGCGGTGTCGACCGGGCCGGTGAACAGCTCCAATTCATCGGCGCCGTCGCGACGCAGCAGCGCGAAAGGGCCGGGGTCGACGCCGCGGGTGACGGCGGCGAGCAGGTCGGTCAGGTGGGTCATCGGATTCTCCGTCGGGCCGGGCGCCGCCGGTGGGGCGGCCATCGGGGCCGGGAGATCCGGCGGCCGCCTCGATGGCGGCCGCGTGGATGGAGCTACGCGCGGTAGGTGGCCGCCGGGTCGGCGGGCCACCAGCAGGTCAGGTGCGCGAGCATGCGATCCACCCTACGCGCCCACGGGGCGGCCGGGTAGCCGTTCGCGTGTACCGGTGCGCCCGGCCCGACCAGCGTTCCGACACGCCCGGCACCGGGTAACTTGACCGGCGATGAACATTCTCGCGCTCGACCTGGGCACCTCCTCGGTACGTGGGCTGGTGCTGGACGGGGACACCCAACCGCTGCCCGGCGCCCTGGCCCGGCGGAAGGTCAGCCTCGCCCTCGGCGACGACGGCACCGGCACCCTTTCCGGTCCCGGCTACCTCGCCTGCCTGATCGAGTGCCTGGACGAGCTGGCCGAGGGCGGCCACCTGCGCGACGTCGAGCTGGTGGCCGTCTCGGCGCAGTGGCACTCGGTGCTCCCGCTGGACCGCGACGGCACCCCGCTGGGCCCGGTGATCACCTGGCTGGACACCCGTCCGGCGCCGCTCGACGGGGCGCCCGGCCCGGCCGACCCGGACGACTTCCACCAGCGCACCGGCTGCTGGTGGCACCGCTCCTACTGGTCGGTGCGGCTGCCCTGGCTGCGCGAGAAGTCCGGCACACCGATCACCCGGTTCGTCGGCCTGCCCGAGTACGTGCTGGGCGAGCTGCTCGAAGCGGCGCCCATGTCGGTCTCCCAGGCCTCCGGCACCGGCCTGCTGGACCTGGGCAACCTGCGCTGGGACGAGGAGGCGCTGGCGCTGGCCGGCACGCGACCGCGGGAGGTGCCGGCCCTGGGCGAGCTGGCGTGGCACGGCCGGCTGCGGCCCGACCGCGCCCGCCGGTGGCCGCAGCTGGCCGAGGCTCGGTGGTCGCCCCCGGTGGGCGACGGCGCCGCCTCGAACGTTGGCTCGGGCTGCGTCGACCCGAGCCGCGCCGCGGTCACCGTCGGCACCTCCGCCGCCGTACGACTGATGCAGCGCGTCCCGGCCGGCGGGCCGCTGCCCCGGCTGCCCGAACGGCTGTGGCGCTACCGGGTCGACCACGACCACGTGGTGACCGGCGCGGCGTACTCCAGCGGCGGCAGCCTGTTCGCCTGGGCCGACCGGGAGCTGCGGCTGCCCCGGGGCGCCGAGCTGGACGCGGCGCTGGCGCTGGTACCGGCGGGCGGTGGGCGGCCGGCGGACCCGCGCTTCGGCGGCGACCGGGCGCCGGGGTTGGCGCCGGCGGGCACCGGCGAGGTGCGCGGGCTCAGCTTCGGCACCACGGCGGTGGACATCCTGGCCGGGCTGATGCAGGGGTTGTGCGAGCTGGTCGCCGAGGATCTGACCGTGCTGGAGTCCACGATCGACAAACCGGTCGAGGTGGTGCTGGGCGGGGGCGCGGTGGCCGCCTCGGTGTGGTGGCGGCAGGCGTTCGCCTCCGCGCTCGCGCCGCGACCGGTGTCGCACCAACGCAACCCGGAGATCGGCGCCACCGGCGCCGCGTTGGTGGCGCTGGGCCGTTTCGGTGACGCGGTCGAGCTCGCCGACATCGGCCGGACGGACGAGCTGGTCTTGCCGACCACGACAGGACGCTCCCACCCGCAGTATCGTTCCTGAACTTCCTCCCCGTCCGGGCCGTTGACAGCGCTCCCGAGCCTGGTTGGATGGACTGCGCTCCCCGGACCGCGGTGGACGCGGCAGGACGGAGGAGGCAGTGTGGCGGTAGGTCCCGACCCGGTGAACGGTGCGGTGTCGAACCATCGCCGGCGTCGCTTCGACGTCCGGGTTGTTCCGCACCGGCGCCGTTCGCCGTTCCGGCTGCGGGACTGGCGGATGAGCACCAAGCTGGCCACCGTGCTGGTGGTGCCGTCGGTGGCGTTCCTGGTGCTCGCCGGTGTGCAGACCAGCGCGCTGGTGGGGCGGACGACGGCGTTGAACGACTTCGCCCGGCAGGTCGGCATCGGCCGGCAGATCACCGCCGTCGTGCACCAGCTCCAGCAGGAGCGGGACCGCTCGGCGGGGGAGTTGGGCGAGCTGCGCAGGGGTGGTGACCGGGAGGCCGCGTCCACCGCCCTGAAGCCGTTGCAGGCGGCGACCGATCGGGCCATCGTGGACCTGCGCCGGGCGGCTGAGCCACTGGCCGACGCGGACGCGTCCTGGCGGGTCGCGTTCTCGGAGGTGCTGGAGGCGTACGACCAGGTGGTCGACATCCGGCCGGCGATCCCGCCCGCGGTGCTCAGCACCGACACCATCCTGAGCAACTACCACCGCGCCGTCGACACGCTGCTCGACCTGCTCGCCGAGCCGACGCCAGGGCAGGAGCGGCCGGCGTTGAGCGACGCGGTGCTGCGCTACGTCCAGATCGCCCGGGTCAAGGAGCTCTCCTCGCGGGTCCGGGCCCAGCTCTACGCCGCCGCCCGCGCCGGTCGGTACGGCACCGAGGACCGGGTGCTCCTGACCGACCTGCGCGCCCAGCAGCTGACCGCGCTCGGCGCGTTCCGGGTGGCCGCCACCACCGACCAGATCCGCCGGTACGACGAGACCTCGGTGGACCCGTTGTTCCTGGTCGCCACCCAACTGGAGGAGCGCAGCCTGCCGGCCGGTGACGCGACGCCCGAGGTGCTGCCCTCGGAGCAGTGGTGGGGGGCCAGTCAGCAGCGCCAGGAGCTGCTGCGCCAGGTCGAGGCGGGGGTGCTCGACGACGCTGTCCGGCAGGCCGACGGCGCCAGCAGCGGCCAGCTGAGGACCACCCTGCTGGTGGCCGGTGGGATCGTCGCCGTGCTGCTGGCCGCCCTGCTGATCTCGCTGCTCGTCGGGCGCTCGGTAGCCCGGTCGATGCGGTTGCTGCGCAGCCAGGCGCTGCGGATCGCGCAGGTCGAGCTGCCGGACGCCCTGGACCGGCTGCGGACCGTCACCGGCGGGGTGCCGGGCATCGAGGTCGCGCCGGCTGTGGTCCGCTCGCTCGACGAGATCGGCGAGCTGGCGGAGGCGTTCGTGGCGGTGCACCGCAGCGCGGTCACCGTCGCTGTCGAGCAGGCGACGATGCGGCGCAACGTCAACGCGATGTTCGTCAACCTGGCCCGGCGCAGCCAGGTGCTCGTGGAGCGCCAGCTGGAGCTGCTGGACGACCTGGAGCGCGAGGAGAGCGACCCGGATCAGTTGGAGAACCTGTTCAAGCTCGATCACCTGGCCGCCCGGATGCGCCGTAACGACGAGAGCCTGCTGGTGCTCGCCGGCACCGAGTCCACCCGCCGGTGGAACCGGCCGGTCGGCCTCGGCCCGGTGCTGCTGGCGGCCGCGGCTGAGATCGAGCAGTACCAGCGGGTCCGCCTGGAGTCGGTGGGCGACGTGTACCTGGTCGGGCATGCCGTCGGTGAGCTGGTGCACATGCTGGCCGAGTTGCTGGAGAACGCGACCGCGTTCTCCCGCCCGGACACCGTCGTGGCGGTGACCGCCCGGGTCGAGGCCGCGGGCGCGCTGATCGAGATCACGGACCAAGGCCTGGGCATGAGCCCGGCCGCCCTGGCCGAGGCGAACGAGGTGCTGGCTAGCCCGCCGGCCGCGGACGTCGCGACGGTCGAGCGGATGGGCCTGTTCGTGGTCAGCCACCTGGCCGCTCGGCTCAGTGTGCGGGTGCGGTTGAACGGCGGCCACAACGGCCTGGTCGCCCGGCTCGCGCTGCCCGCCGCGTTGCTGGCCCCGGCGGGCGCGGTGGAGCTGGATCCGCCCGCCCCGGCCCGGATGCTGGCGGCCGGCGCCGCTCGGGGCGTTGGCGCGCAGCGGATGTCCGGGAGTGCCCGGGCCGCGTCCGGGCCGGCGGTCGCGCCCCTGGATCTGCCGATCGCGGGCCGCCGGCCCGGGGCCGCCGTGCCGCGTCAGACCCGCCCGGTGCCGGTCCGCGCCGAGGACGTGCTCACCCCGGCCTCGGCGGGTAACGGCGGCGGCTGGTGGTCCCGGGAGGGCCCGTCCGGGCCGGCGGTGCCGGGGCCGGTCGTGCCGCCGGCAACCCCGGTGACCGCCGGCACGAACGAACAGGGCCTGCCGATGCGGGTGCCGATGGCGCAGCTCTCCTCGGTCACGCGCCCGGCCCGCCCGGAGGCGGCGCCGACGCGTGACGACCTGGACCCGAAAGCGGTCGGTGGCATGCTTTCCCGGCTCTACAGCGGGGTACGGCGTGCCGAGGCCGAGGACACCACCGAGATACCCGTGCCGCCGTCCGGGGGGCACGATGAAGGGGGACGACGACAGTGACGACGTTGAGCCAGGAGGCACGGGACCTGAGCTGGCTGGTGAGCGCGTTCGCGGAGCGGGTGCCGGGCGTGGCGCACGCGGTGGTGGTCTCCTCCGACGGGCTGCTGGTGGCGATCTCCGACAACCTGCCCCGCGACCACGCGGACAAGCTCGCCGCGGTGACCTCCGGGCTGATGAGCATCACCGCGGGCGCGGCCCAGATGTTCGACGGTGACGTCGTCAAGCAGACGGTGGTCGAGATGGGCCGGGGCTACTTCCTGGTGATGCAGGTCCGGGACGGGTCGATCCTGGCGACCCTCGCCGCCGGGGACGCGGACATCGGCGTGGTGGGCTACGAGATGGCCCGGCTGGCGAAGCAGGCGGGGGAGATGCTCACCCCGGCGTTGCGGGCGGAGTTGCAGCAGGCGCTGCCCCGCTGACCGGCCCCGGCCGTGCCCCGGACGGTCACCGGCTCATCGGAGCCGGCCGCCGGGGCCCGGGCGGAGGCCCGCTCAGAAGCCGCCGTCGGCGATGACCGAGCGGTACCAGTGGGCGCTGCTCTTGAGCACCCGCCGCTGGGTCGGGTAGTCCACGTAGACCAGTCCCCACCGCTGGTCGTATCCCTCATCCCATTCGAAGTTGTCCAACAGCGACCAGACGTGGAAGCTCTCCAGCGGCACCCCGGCGGCGATGGCCCGGTGCGCGGCGGCCAGGTGGTCGCGCAGGAAGCTGATCCGGCCGGCGTCGTCGACGGCGTCGTCCGTGGCCAGGGCGTCCGGGGTGGGCAGCCCGTTCTCGGTGACGGTGAGCGGGATCGGGCCGTAGTCGCGGGTGACCCGGGTCAGGATGTCGTACATCCCGTCGGGGTAGATCTGCTGCCAGGCGGCCTCGGAGGTCGGCCAGCGCTGCTCGGTGCCGCCGTTTGCGGTGACGTAGATCGGCGTGTAGTACTGCACGGCGAGCAGGTCGACCGGCGAGGAGATCACGGCCAGGTCGCTGTCGCGGATGCCGCGGACCATCCGGCTCTGTGGGCCCAGGTCGGCCAGCACGTCCTGCGGATAGCTGCCCTTGAGCACGGAGTCGAGGTAGAGGCGGTTCTCGTAGCCGTCGTAGAGCCGGGCCGCCGCGGCGGCCTCCGGCGAGTCGTCGGCGGGGTAGCAGGGGTGCAGGTTGAGCGCGGGGCCGATCCGGCCGGTGCCACCGGCGGCGCGCAGCGCGCGGACCGCGAGCCCGTGGGCGAGTTGCAGGTGGTGGGCGACGAGGTAGGCCGCGTCCGGGTCCTGCCGGCCGGGGGCGTGGTGGCCGCCGAGGTAGCCGTTCTGCACCACGGTCTTGGGTTCGTTGACGGTCAGCCAGACCGGGACGCGGTCGCCGAGGGCACGGAAGACCGCGTCGGCGTAGTCGGCGAAGCGGTTGGCGGTGTCGCGGGATTCCCAGCCGTCGGCGTCCTGCAGGGCCTGCGGCAGGTCCCAGTGGAACAGGGTGGCCATCGGAGCGATATCGCGCTCGTGCAGGCCGTCCAGGAGGCGGCGGTAGAAGTCGAGCCCGCGCTGGTTGGGCGCGCCGCTGCCGTCGGGTTGGATCCGGGGCCAGGAGATGGAGAAGCGGTAGCTGCGCAGCCCGAGGTCGCGCATCAGGTCGAGGTCCTCGACGTACCGGTGGTAATGGTCGGCGGCCACGTCGCCGGTGTCGCCGTTGCGGGTGCGCCCGGGGGTGCGGGCGAAGGTGTCCCAGACCGATTCGCCGCGGCCGTCCTCCTTGGCGGCGCCCTCGATCTGGTACGCGGAGGTGGCCGCGCCCCAACCGAAGTCGCGGGGAAAGCGCAGCGGGCCGGCGGGCCCGGTAGGTATCGACATGGATTCTCCTCGTGGATACAGGGCAACCGCCGAAATTCGGGAGCGCTCCCATGATAGGCCAGGGGTGGCCGGCCCGATCAGTCGGTCGTCCTGTGGGCCCATCCCCGACGCACCCATCAAGGAGCCGGACGGGTTCCTCGGCGTCGACCTCGGCATCGCCAACCTCGCCACCGACTCCGACGGCCGCCACCACAGCGGCAAAGCCACAAACCGGGTCCGGCACCGCAACCAGCGCCTGCGCGCGAAACTCCAGGCCATCGGCACCAAGTCCGCCAAGCGGCTGCTGAAGAAACGCCGCCGCAAGGAATCCCGGTTCGCCGCCGACACCAACCACCGCATCGCCAAGAGCATCGTGACCGAGGCCGAACGCACCGGCCGCGGAATCGCCCTGGAAGACCTGGGCGGCATCCGCGACCGGGTACGGCTCAGACGGCCCCAGCGGGTCACGCTGCACTCGTGGGCGTTCCACCAACTCGGCCAGTACATCGCCTACAAGGCGAAGCGGTCCGCAGTGGCGGTCGTGCACGTCGACCCGGCATACACCTCGCAGGGATGCTCCGCCTGCGGACACGTCGCCAAGGCCAACCGGCCCAACCAATCCACCTTCCACTGCCGGTCGTGCGGCTTCGCTGAGCACGCCGACCGGAACGCAGCCCCGCAACATCGCCGCACGCGGCGTGGCGGGCTGGGCAGCCGTCAGCCTGCCGAACGCGGCGTGACCTCGTGCTCATCACCACGAGCCGTCACGATCCGCAAGCTCGGCCCTTCAAGGTCGAGAAGCTGACCTACCACCGGTTCTGCGCGCAGCGATGTCGCCATGGCGCACGCCGACTACGGCAACCCGTTCCCGAACGGCTGACAGCACCCCTGGTGTGGGCGGCGTGCCCCGCCCACCCCGGGGTCCGGCCGGGTCCGGGGGAACGACGGGACCCGGCCGGCGCACGGCCTGACACCCCCGGTCAGGCCCGGCCATCCGGCCAACGCAGCGGATCGGCCGGCCCGCCCCCACCGCCCGGACTGGAGGCTGTCGCGAAAAAGCCCAGAAATTCGGGCCGTCACGGGATCACACCGAGGACGGTGACGGAGTAACGTACGTCACCGGAGAGGCCGCTCCCCCCGTGGCGGCCTCTCCACTTTTTTGCCCGCCAACGCACTGCCCGCGCGGGTCATCCGGGCGGCGCGGCAGGGTCCCCGGTTACCGGGTGACGCAAGCCCGGGTGCCCGGGCGGCAGCGACCGGCGCAGCAACACCCAGCTCACCGCCAGCGCCGCCGCGACCAGCGGCCAGGTCAGCGCGACCCGGGCCACGACCAGTGCGAGCACCTGCCCGCTCAGGTACAGCGGCACGAACACCGCAACCCGGAGCACATAGGTCGCCGTCCACACCCAGCTCGCCCGGGCGTACCCGCGCAGCAGCGCCGGGTCGCGCCGCCACCGGGAGCGCTGGCCCAGCGCCGCGCCGACCAGCACCCCGAGCAGCGGCCAGCGCACCACGATGCTGACCGCCCAGGCCAGCGCGCTGGCGGCGTTGGAGAGCAGCTGGATCAGGAAGAAGTTCTCGGCCCGGCCGGTGCGTACCGCGATCAGCGCGGCGACGCAGACGGCGAGCAGTCCGATGAGCACTGAGCGGGGCCGGTCACCGCGACGCAGCCGGACGCCGGCCACCACCGCGCCGACGGCCAGCGCCGCGCCGACCCCGGCCCAGATCGACTCTCCGCCGAGCAGCCAGCCGGCGGCGAACGCCAGCGGTGGCAGGGTGGCGTCGATGGCGCCGCCCCGCCCGCCGAGCAGGTCCGTCAGCGATTCGGCCCGGGCCGGCCGATCGGGGCCCGTGTCGATCCCGCCGTGCCGGTCGGGGTCGGGCGCGGCCTGGCCGGCGTCGCGCTCCGGTGTGCCGCCCACCGTCAACTCCTCGCCTCCGCTCCAACCTAACCGCCGGCCCCCGGTGGGCCACCGGCCGCCCGGCGGACGCCGGCCGCTACGGTGTGCGGATGCGCGCGACGGCAAGGGGTTGGACCGCGGTCTGGTTGGTCGTCATGGCCGTCGTCCAGGCGGCTGCCTTCCTCGTCGTCTGGCGGGTGGCTGTGCACTCCGAGATCGGTCAGTGGATCGACACGGTCGCGTTGACCGGCAACCGGATCGGTCAGGATCGCATCGACGGACCGGTCGACAAGCTCCTCAACGCGATGTCGGTGGTCTCCCTGCTGGCCGCTACCGCGACGATCGGGTTCATCGCGCTGATGCGGGGGCGGATCGCCCTCGCGATCACCGCGACCCTGCTGATCGCCGGCGCGAATGTCTCCACCCAGCTGCTGAAGTACGGGCTGAACCGGCCGGACTACGGCCTCGACCCGGAACGCGCGGGGGTGGGCAACAGCCTCCCCAGTGGGCACACCGCGGTGGCCGCGTCGGTGGCGGTCGCGCTGATGCTCGTGCTGCCGCCCAAGGTGCGGGCGGTCGGCGCCTTCCTCGGCGCCGGCTACGCGGCCGTCGCCGGGGTGGCCACCCTCTCCGCCGGCTGGCACCGGCCCAGCGACGCCGTCGCCGCGTACCTGGTGGTGGGCGTCTGGGCGGCGCTGGCCGGGCTGGTTCTGCTGGTCACCCAGCGGGAGCGGGCGAAGGTCGCCCCCGGCGACGCGCACCGGCTCGCCGCCCTGCTGCTCGGCGCCGTCGGCGTGCTCGCCCTGATCGGCTGCGTGCTGGCCCTGTCCTGGCTGGTCGAGCTGCGCGACACCGGGCCGGACGAGCTGACCCGGCGGCCGCTCTTCGTCGGGTACGCGGGCAGCGCCGCCGGCATCGCCGGCACGATGGCGGTGGTGATGGCGCTGGTGCTCATCGTCGTGCACCGGCTGGTGCCACGGGTCAAGGGCTAGAGCTGCCGGTGGATCCCGTCCGCGTGGCGTTCCGCGCCGAGTGCGCCCGACTCACCGAGATCCTGGCCGAGCTGGACGATGCGGACCTCGACCGGCCGACCGACTGCCCCCCGTGGAACGTCCGGGAGTTGATCGCGCACGTACGCACCGGAGTTGGGCGGCTGACCGACATGCTCGCCGCGCCGGCCCCGCCGCGCGCCGAGGTGGACGCCGCCGAGTACTTCGGCGCGGCGAAGTTCACCCCGGAGGTGGACGCCGACCGGATCGCCGGCGGCCGGCGGGACGCGCTACAGGTGGACCGGGCGGCGCTGGCGACCGAGTTGGACCGGGCTTGGCGGGCCACCGACGCCGCGGTCGCCGCGGCCCCGCCCGAGCGGCTGGTCCGGACCCGGCACGGCGACGCGATGCGCCTCACCGAGTTCCTGCGGACCCGGGTCCTCGAGGTGGGCGTGCACGGGCTGGACCTGGCCGCCGCGCTGGACCGACCCCCATGGCTCACCGCCCAGGCGGCAGCGGTGATCGTCGACCTGCTCACCGACGGACGGCCGGCGCCGGCCGAGTTGCGCTGGGACCGGCTGACGCTGATCCGCAAGACCACCGGGCGGGTGGCACTGACCGGCCCGGAGCGGGCCACGGTCGCCGCCGCCGGGTTCCGCTGGCTCGCCTTCGGGAGCTGACCAGGGTCAGCTCGCGGAGCGGGGCGCGGGCACGTGCGGGGCGACGCCGCGCAGGTGCGTCAGCACCACCGGGTCGATCCGCCCCGGCACCAGCCGCTCTTCGAGGTTCTCCAGCCCGGCCCAGGAGATCAACGCGCCCTCCGGCCCGTCGTCGGCCACCGGGTGACCCAGAGCCCTGAGCAACGCCGCCACCTCGTCGGCCACCGCGCCGCTGAGCTCCAGCAGCGTGGCCGGGTCGGGCCGGCTGAACAGCAGGGTGTGCACGGCGAGCAGCCGACCCAGCTCGGCCACCGGATCGGGGTGGTCGTCGACCCGCAGGTCGATCAGCACGTCGCTCCTGCCGCCGTACCCGCCGTCGCGCTCGACCACCAGCAGACCGGCGCTCTGCCGGCCCCGCCGGTCGCCGCCGGCGTCGTCGCCGGCGCGCAAAGCGGCCACCAGCCGCTCGGCGAACGGCAGCGCCGAACCGGCCAGCCAGGCCTCGCCCAGCGCGTCGACAACCTCCGGGCCGGTGAGCACGTTGCCCTGTGCGGCCCAGCCGTCGCCGGTGCGCCCACCGGCCCACGGGTGGCAGGCCGGCCCTGTCCAGCTGGCACCCGGACCGCTGACCCCGACCACGCCGAGCTGGCGGTGCTCCCGCTCGGCGTCGGCGGCGATCAGGCCGGCCACCACATCGGCGGCCGGCACCCCGGTGCGCAGCAGGGTCAGCCCCTGCGGGCGGTAGGCGAGGTTGACGTGCGCCTGGGTGGCCAGCGCGCCGACCTGGGCCTCCGCGGCCGGCACGAGCGCCCCGGCGGCGAGGAACTTGCTGGCCACGACGACGCCGTGCAACCGGCTGTCGGCAGAGCGGGCCACGAGGGAGAAGGTCACCCGCCGAGATTAACCTGCCGCGCCGCCATCATATCGGCGTACCCCGATGGCTCAGAACGGCGTCTTCGGCGCCTCCGGTGGGGCGCCGCGCGCCCGCCGGGCGTCGGCGACCGCGACTGCGGCCAGCACCAGCACCACGACGGCGGTCGTCGTCACACCGGGCAGGAGCAGCAGCGGCGCCGCCACCACCGCGAGCGCCAGGAGGGCGATCCACCGGGACGGGGAGACCCGCCCGAACACCTCGTACTCGAAGCGGGCCCGGCCGGCCAGGAACAGCGCCGGCCCGCCGAGCACCATGGCCAGCCACGGCCCGGGCATCCGGTCCAGCGGTTGCTCGATGATCAGCTCGTAGCCGACCGCGGTGGCGGCCAGCCCGATCACCATCAACCGGTGGGTGTCCGCCGCCGAGCGGCCGATGTTGGCCGGGTGCCGGGCCTGCGCCACGGCCTCGCCCAGGATCTGCCCGGCGCGCTGGAAGTAGATCCGCCACAGCGTGATCGTGGTGGCCAGCGCCAACGCGAACGCCAGCGCGTGCCCGGCCCGGTACGGCCCCTTGCTGTACGCCAGACCGGCCACCAGGATCGTCTCGCCCAGCGCGATCAGGAAGAACTGCTGGTAGCGCTCGGCCAGGTGCTCACCGGCGATGTCCCACTTCGAGGTCGTCGATCGGCCCAGCCCCGGCACCGGCCAGCCAGCCCGGTTGGCCGCGTACTCGATGGCCAGCGCCAGCGTCCAGGCCACCACCTGCTGGTTGGTGGTCAGCATCGCCCCACCGATCCAGAACACGCCGCTGGTGGCGTACACGATCGCCATCCGCACCTTCTGCCGGCGGTACGGATGCGGCCCCAGCGCGATCGACAGGATCAGCGGCCGGGACACCTGCGCGACGACGTACGCCACCGCGAACATCAGCGCCGTCTCGGTGAACGCCCGCGGGATCGCCACCCCCATGACCATGCTGCAGACCAGCGCGGTCATCACGACGGCCTGGAGCGGAAGCCGGTACGGGTCGTAGCGGCTGGTCGTCCACGCGGTGCCCTGCCAGAGCGCCCAGAGCGCCAGCAGCAACAGCAGCGTCTTGCCGCCTCCGGTGACCGCCGCCCAGCTGTGCTCCCGACCCGGATCTTGGGCCAGGTCCTCGAAGACACGGGTGGAGATCCGGGTGAGCGCGAAGACGTAGACCAGGTCGTAGAAGAGCTCCAGGAAGGTGGCCCGGTTCGGAGCGGCCCCCGCCGATACCGGCTCCAGGCGACCCGCTGCCCTGGAACCCACGGTCAGCCGCCCGCGCGGTCGGTCCGGTCCACCTGGCAGTCGTAACACCGCCGGACCGGTCGGGCGGACCGATGCCGGCAAATCCGCCCGGTTCGGGGATCTTGCTCGCGGACCCGGTCAACGGGCACGATCGATCGGTGACGAATCGATGGGGCATGACGGTTCCGCTGGGCGGGATCCCGCTGGCCGACCACGCCGCGGTCTACGCGACGCTCGACCGGGCCGGGTTCACCGACGTCTGGTCGTCCGAGGTCGCCGGGACCGACGCGTTCACCCCGCTGGCGCTCGCCGCCGCCTGGCAGCCCCGGCTACGGCTGGGCACCGCGATCACCCCGGTCTTCACCCGGGGACCCGGGCTGCTGGCGATGAGCGCGGCGGCGCTGGCCGAGGCCGCGCCGGGCCGGTTCGCGCTCGGCATCGGCGCGTCCTCGCCGGTGCTGGTCCGCGACTGGAACGCCGTGCGGTTCGACGAACCGTTCCGGCGCACCCGGGACGTCCTGCGCTTCCTGCGCGCCGCGCTGCGCGGCGAGACCGTGGACGAGGTCTACGACACCTTCACCGTGCGCCGGTTCACCCTGGAACGGCCGCCGGCCGTACCGCCGCCGATCCTGCTCGCCGCGCTGCGCCCCGGCATGCTCCGGCTGGCCGGCGCGGAGGCCGACGGGGTCATTCTCAACTGGCTCGGCGCCGACGACGTGCCACGCGCCCTCGCCGAGCTCGGCGAGCGCCGCGCCGGCTTCGAGGTCGCCGCCCGGATCTTCGTCTGCCCCACCGAGGACGCCGGGTACGCCCGCAAGCTCGGTCGCCGGCTGATCACCAGCTACCTCACCGTCCCGGCGTACGCCGAGTTCCACCGCTGGCTCGGCCGTGGCGAGGCGCTGGCGCCGATGTGGGAGGCGTGGGCCGCCGGTGACCGGCGCGGCGCCAGCGCGGCGGTGCCGGACGAGGTGGTCGACGCGCTCGTGCTGCACGGCTCGCCGGAGCACTGCCGCGCCGAGGTGCGCCGCTACGCCGACGCCGGCGTGGACGTGCCCGTCCTCGCGCTGCTGCCCACCCCCGAGGTGACCGCCGGCGGTGCGGCCGCACTGACCACCCTCATCGCCCAGCTGGGCACCGACCCCGTAGGAGCGTCGACGTGAACCTCACCGACCGGATCGTGGTGGTCACCGGCGGCGCCGGCGGCATCGGGGCGGCACTGTCCCGCAGGTTCGCCGCCGAGGGCGCGGCCGCCGTGGTGATCGCCGACCTGGACGGCGACGCGGCCCGCGCCGTGGCCGAGGGCATCGGCCCGCTCGCGCACGCCACCGCACTCGACGTCACCGACGAGGATCAGGTCCGCGCGCTGGTCGACGACACCGAGCGGCGGTACGGCCGGATCGACCTGTTCTGCGCCAACGCGGGCGTGGCCACCGGCGGGGGAGTGGAGGTCGACGACGCCGGCTGGGACCGCGCGTGGCGGGTCAACGTCCTCGCCCACGTCTACTCCGCCCGCGCGGTGCTGCCCGGGATGCTCGCCCGGGGCGGCGGCCACCTGCTGCACACCTGCTCGGCGGCGGGCGTGCTGACCGCGGTGGGCGACGCCGCGTACACCGCGACGAAGCACGCGTCGGTGGGCTTCGCGGAGTGGCTGGCCATCACCTACCGGGACCGGGGCATCCGGGTCAGCGCGCTCTGCCCGCAGGGCGTCGACACCCCGATGCTCGCCGACGGGATCGTCGAGGGCCACCTGGGCGCCCGGGTGATCGCCGCCTCCGGTGCGGTGCTCACCCCGGACCAGGTCGCCGACGCGACCATCGCCGGGCTGGCCGAGGAGCGCTTCCTGATCCTGCCGCACCCGGAGGTCGCCGACTACGCGCGCCGCCGCGCCGAGGACCCGGACGGCTGGCAGGCCGGCCTCCGCAAGCTGGTCCGCCGCCTGACCGCCTGACCCCTCAACCCCTGAACCAAGCGCAAGGGCCATCCCCCAGCTGCGGGACTGCATTCACTTCTGCTGGGGAGGAGGAGTGCGTCCATCGCCGCAGATCATTGGTTCATGAGTGTCGCTGTGTGGTCGCCAGGTTCCGGTGTGCCGACACGGCGCTGCGCGTAGGGGGCGACATGTCAGACCGTTCCGCTCGTACTCACCGATCCGCAGCGAACGACGCGGCCAGACCGTGGGCGATGGCATGCGTCGTCTTCGTCGTCGGTGAGGTGGCTCTGCGTCTGTACTGGATCGCGGGTGGCCGGTGGGGGTACACCGCCTGCGACCGCACTGATCTGGTCGATCCGGCGGGTGGATGCGGCGCGGACCGCGTGGAGACGCTGCCGTTCTGGGCGGGATGGGGAGCGGTGGGAGTCGGTGTCGCTCTCGCAATGATTGTTGTGTGCGCCATCCGGTTCCCGGGCCGCGCCGCGGCCGCCGGGAGTTGGGCGGCGGGCGCGCTGCTCCTGGTCGTCGCGTTCCCGCTGCATCTGCTCTTCGAGGTCCCGGCGGCGTTGGCGGGGCGTCCCTCGGACTGGCGTGACCTCGGCGCCCGACTCGCGTTGGTAGCGGGTGGTGTCCTGTTCGCCGGGCTTGCGAACGCATCCGGTCCCCAGCGCGGACCGGTGAGTTCCGGCTACCAGCCGGTGCCGCGGTGGACGCGCCTCTGGGCGTACGCGGCTGTCGCGCTGCCGGTGGTCGGCTGGGCCGTGCCGCACGCGCTCTGGGTGCTCGGCGTTCCGTTCGGCATATCCGAGCGGGAACTGAATGACATCCACCTGAATCTCTCGACGCCGACGGGCGTGGCGATCACTCTCGTCCCGCCGCTCGCCGGCCTGCTCGTTCTCGGGCTGGTACAGCCGTGGGGGCAGCAGTTCCCGCACTGGGTGCCGGGGCTGCACGGTCGACGGGTTCCCCGGCTGCTGGCGGTGATCCCGGCCGGGGTGGTGGCGCTCGCGCTGGTCACCTACGGCGTGCTGAGCGTCGCGGTGTTCGTCGGCCAGCTACTCGCGGGTGACCTGCGTTGGTCGGACGTGTGGGAGGGGTGGGCGGTAGCCACCACGCTGCTGGTGTTCCTCGGCTGGGGAGTGTCGCTGGGCGTCACGACCACCGGCTATGCCCTCGCCACCCGGCCTCGTCAGCGGCAGATGGCAGACGCCAGCACCCCGTCGTAGGTCACCGGGTTCGCCCGCGGCCAGAGCCTCAACGACTTCGGCCTTCGAAGATCGGAGTACTCATGAGTCCCCCTGACCCTGGCCGTACCTGGGCCGCCGCCCCGCCACCCTGGGCGGTCTGGGCCGCCTACGCCGTCCCGCTCTGCGTCCTGCCGTCCGCGGTCTGGCGACTGTCCCTCGTGTTCACCGACGATGCCGTCACCCCGTGGTACATGATCTTCTTGTCCGCCCTGTCGATGGGGCTGGCGCTGCTGACACTCGGCCTGGTGCAACGCTGGGGCCAACGACTTCCGCACTGGGTACCGCTGCTCGGGGGCCGTCCGATTCCGGCGCGCCCAGTCGTGCTCGTCGCGCTGATCGGCGGTTCGGTGCTCGCCGCCATCTGCGTGTATCTCTTTTTGAACAGCAGGTTCCATTTTGTGCAGCGCGGCTGGGTGGGGATAGGCCGCGACGAACCGGCACATCAGGCTCCGGGCTGGGAGGTACTGCGGTTCTACGCCCCGATGGTCGCATGGGGGCCCCTCGTCATAGCCGTGGCCGCCGACTATGGTCGGCGCGTCGCCCTGGTTCGATCACCGGCACGATAACGCCCTCCAACGCGCAACCCCGGTTCCCGGGCCTGCCCCGGACTCGCCTCGGGTGATCAAGAGGTTTGCGTCAGGAATGGGTCCGCAGGCGACGCAAAGCCCTTGATCACCGCGGGGACCGGCGGGCGCGGCGGGCGCGGTGCAGGGGGGATGGGTGGACGGACCAGAGCAGGCGGCGCCACCAGGGGCGGGCGGAGCGCAGGGTGCTTGTGTAGACGGTGGCCACCTCGGCGGCGCGAGATGCTTGGTCGGCCGTTGCGGCGCGGGGGGCGAAGCCCACCTGATTGAGCAGGGCCGCCAGCTCGTCGACGGCCGGAAGGTCGCCGGTTGTGCCGTTGCCGGTCGCGCCCGGTCGGGCGTCGGCGAGGGCCTGGCGGGCCTGCCCGGCCACCTCGGTGGCCGCCAGGTCGGCGCCGACCGGGCGCCCGGCCAGCCGTAGCGCGTCGGTGACCTCCCGCCAGGCGCCGGCGATGCGCTGGCCGGGGTCGCCCCGGCTCAGCCGGGCGCGGGTGAGTGAGCGGCGCATCGCCAGCAGAGTGAGCAGCAGGGCGCCCACCACCAGCAGCAGGCCACCACCGCCGCCCGCGACCAGCACCGGGGTGGACACGCCACCCTGGCCGGCCGGCCCGTCGGCGACGGACACCGGCTCCGGGGAGGCGGTGGGCTCCACGGTGGGCTCCGGCGCCTCCGACGGCGGCGGATCCTCCGGCGTCGGGCGGAAGTCCTCCTCCACCGGCCTCGGCTCGTTGTCCGGGCGGGGCAGCGGGTCGAACGACACCCAGCCCAACCCGTCGAAGAGCACCTCCGGCCAGGCGTACGCGTCGCCGGCCCGCACCGGCCCCTGCCCGGTGGACCCGAAGCCCACCACCACCCGGGTGGGCAGCCCGGAGAGCCGGCCGAGCACCGCGAACGCCGCGGCGAACTGCTCCGAGGTGCCCCGCTGCCCGCCGCCGTTGCGCGGGCCGAAGAGGAAGAAGCCCAGGTTCGGGTACGCGTGCCCGCTCGGCGCGTCCGCCACCACCCGGTAGTGCTCGGCCAGGAACTGCTCGATCGCCGCGGCTCGCGCGTACGGGGCGCCGTTCTCCTCGGCGAGCTGCGCGGCCAGCCGGCGCATCGGGTCGGGCACCCCGTCGGCGACCCGCAGCACCCGAGCCACCTCCGCACCGGCGGGCACGTTCGCGGTGGCCAGGAGGTTGCTGTCCGGGCGTTCGCGGGCCGAGGTCACCGTGTACCGCAGCCCCGGGGTCAGCCCCTCCGGCCGGATCAGCGTCCCCGTCGCCGGGTCGTACGCCACCCGCGCGCCGCTGACCTCGCTCGGGGTCGCCACGGCGGGCAGCAGCCGGCCGCTGAGGTCGGCCACGGTGATCTGCTGCCGGACCGTCTCCACCGTGCTGTCCCGGGCCGGCGTCGCGGCCGGCAGGATCCGACCGGCGTTGCGGTAGTTGGCGCCGACCCGCCAGGTCACCCCGTCGTAGTCGCTGAGCACCGCGAGGCGGATCCGCACACTGTCACCGGCGTCGTCCGCCGGCTCGTCGTCGGTGCCGCCATCCGGCCCACCGCTCGCGGTGCCGCCGTCCGGGGGCGTCACGCCGCCGGGACGGACCGTGCTCACCTCGAGCAGCTTCTGCTCGGGGTGCAGGGCCCACCCGGAGATCCGGATCAGCGGGTTCTCGTCCAGCGTCTGCACCTGCGGCGGCTCCACGTACCGCCGAGGGTCCACCGGCCGGCCGTCGACCTGACCGGCGACGACCGGGCCGAGCAGCGCCACCAGCCCGACCACCAGGGCCACCCCGAGCGCCGCGGTGGCGGCGAGCCGGACCCGCACCGCCGCGCGGACCCGGGGGGCGAGGCCGGCGGCCGGTTCACCGCCGGTCGACGGTGACCCGGCGGGCGCCGCCAGACCCACCGCGGCGATCGCGACGAACGCGAGCGTCGCCCCGATCGCCGGTTCGGCGTTCGGCCCGACGACGTAGAGGGCGGCGGCGTAGAGCCCCGCCGCCGGCAGGTAACCCAACAGCACCCGGCCGGTGCGCAGCGCCACCTCGGCGCCGGCCAGCCCGGCCAGCCACGCGGCGACCACCGGCATCAGCACCGTGTCCGGCGTGGGCTCGACCGGAATCATCGCGGTGAGCAGCCGGGGGATGCCGTTGCGCGCGGCGTCCGCGGTCACCTCCAGCAGGCTGCCCGGCAGCTCGGCGCGGGCGGCGGCCAGCCGCAGCGACCAGAGTGTCCAACCGGCCATCGCGGCCACCGACACCGGCGCCACGAGCCACGAGGGCAGCCGCCGGGCGGCCACGCTGACCAGCACCGAACCGGCTGCGGCGCCGATGACCAACCGGGTCAGCAGGTCGCCGGCGTACACCCGGCCGAGGACCACCCCGGCGAGCGCGGTCAACCCGATCAACGCGAGCGGGACGACGGCGGCCCGCAGTGCCCGCCACACCCGCCCGGGCCAGTCCCGCTGTGCCGAGCCGTCGATCGGCGGCGTGCCCGGACTCGTCCCGGATCCCGCCGCGCCGGCGGTGGTCGCAGGGCCTGGTCGCTGCTGGTCGACGCCCGTCACCACCGGCGCACCCCGTCCCACTCGGCGGCGAACTGCGCGCCGTCCGCCGCGTCGACCACCACCAGGCCCGCCGTACCGGCCGGCGTGGGCTCGGCCGGGCCGAACACCCCGACGACCACCGACGGGTACGCGCCGCGCAGCGCACCCACGTGCCCCAGGTCGGCGCGGCCACCCGGCCCGGTCAGGAAGATCAGCGTGTCGCCGAGCCGGTCTTGCCGCAGTCGGGTGGTGGCGGCGCGCAGCGCGTCGTCGTCGCCGGAGAGTTCGGCGGCGGCGAGCCGGTCCAGCGGCCCGAGCGGGTGGCCTTCGCCGTCCACCGCACCGTCGGCCCGGTCGCCGCGCCCCCGCTCGACCGACGTGGCGGGCTCCGCGGCGACCAGTACCAACAGCACCGGCAGGTCCGCGCGGTGCGCGGCGGTGACGATCGACGCCGCGGCCTCGCAGCCCGACTCGAACGACTCCGCCACCCCTCGCACCCGTGCGGGGTGCGCGGCGGCGCGGTTGTCCAGCAGCACCACCAGGCGGGGGAGGCTGGTGTCCACGTTCTCCCGCACCATCAGCTCGCCGACCCGGGCGCTGGTGCGCCAGTGCACCCGGCGCAGCTCGTCGCCCACCACGTACTCCCGCAGCGAGTCGAAGGTGATCGACCCGTGCGGCACCCCGTCCACCCGGCCGTCGAGGCTGCGCCCCGCGCCGGTGGGCACCGCCGTCAGCGGGTGGATCCGGGGGTGCACCCACACCGGTGTGTTCGCACCGTACGGGCGGGTCAGCGCCACCAGGCCCAGCGGGTCCCGCCGGGTCACCCGCAGCGGCCCGACCGGCACCACCCCACGCCGATGGGTCGGCACGTCGTAGCGGACCTCGGTGTCCCGGCCGGGCCGCAGGCGCAGCAGCGGCACCGGCGCCGTGCGGTCCCCACACCGGTCCTCGGCCAGCAGGTTCGCCGAGCGCAGCCGGCCGGTGTTGCGGACGGTCAACGTCATGCTCGCCGGCTCGCCGCGGGCCACCCGGTCCGGGTCGGCGCGGCGGGCCACCACCAGCCGGGGCCGCCAGGCCGCGGTCAGCGCGGCGTATCCGACGGCCGCGCCGGCCGCCGCCCCCAGCAGCGTCAACTCGGGGTACGCGAACCGGAAGCCCACCCCGAGCAGAACGACGGCGGCGACGAGCAGCCCGACCCCGCGGGCGGTGATCCCCATGCGCTGCTGCCGGTCAGCCCTGCACCGGCGCCGGCTGCCCCGACGGCAGCGGCACCGGCACCGAGGCGATGGCGTGGCGCAGCACCTCCGCCGCGGTCATCCCGCGCACCTGGGCGTCCGGGGTGAGCAGCAGCCGGTGGGCGAACACCGGTTCGGCGAGCGCCTTCAGGTCCTCCGGCATGATCCAACCCCGCCCGTCGATCAGCGCGTACGCGCACGCGGCGCGGGTCAGCGCGATGACACCCCGGGGGCTGACTCCGACGCGTACGTGCTGGTGGGTGCGGGTGGCGGCGGCCAACCGAACCGCGTACGCGTAGAGCGGCTCGGCGATGTGCACCCGGCGGGCCATCCGGACCATCTCGCCCACGGTGGCGGTGTCGGTGACCGGGGTGAGCGCCTCGGGGGAGCGGACGGTGGCGCCACGCAGCACCTCCACCTCGACCGCCTCGTCCGGGTAGCCGACGGAGAGCTTGACCAGGAAGCGGTCCAGTTGCGCCTCGGGGAGCCGGTAGGTGCCGTCCATCTCCACCGGGTTCTGCGTGGCGACCACCAGGAACGGCGCGGGCACGGGATGTCGGACCCCGTCCACGGTGACGGTGCGTTCCTCCATCACCTCCAGCAGCGCCGACTGGGTCTTCGGCGACGCCCGGTTGATCTCGTCGGCGATGACGATGTTGGCGAAGACCGGCCCGGGATGGAACTCGAAGTCCCGGGTCGCCTGGTTGAAGATCGTCACACCGGACACGTCGGAGGGGAGCAGGTCTGGGGTGAACTGGATACGCCGCCACTCACCCTTCACGGTGGCGGCGATGGCGCGGGCCAGGGTCGTCTTGCCGACCCCGGGCACGTCCTCCAGGAGCACGTGACCCTGCGCGAAGAGCGCGGTCAGCGCCAGCCGGACCACCTGCGGTTTGCCGAGCACGACCGCGTTGACGTTCTCGGCCAGCCGGGCGGCCAGTGCGGCGAAGCCCTGCACCTCCGGCTGGGTGAGCGGCTCGTGGGTGTTCACGGTCCGTGGTGCTCCTTGCCTGGGTGCTTCAGCAGGTGGGCAGGACGTTGATGTTGTCGCCGCCCTCCAGGTTGAGCCAGGCCCAGGGGATGTAGTTCTTCCCGCTGTACTCGACCTGCACCCACCAGGTGCTCTGCTTGTTGTTGTTGTAGATCCACGAGTCGACGTTCCCGCCGGACTTCTTGCAGTACGCCTTCAGCCGGGTGCCGGGCTTCGCCCAGCCCACCTGCTGGTCGTTGTCCTGCCGGGCGACGGAAAAGATCTCGTTGCCGTTGCGGCCGTCGACCTCTTTGTTGCAGTAGGTCCGCTGGTCGCCGTCCGGCCCGTTGTTGCACGTCGCGATGCCGTAGAGCACCTCGGTGGTCTGGGCCCGCGTCGCGGTGCCCTTGCCGGCGGCGTTGGTGGCGGTCACCGTGAACGTGTACTTCGTGCCCGGCGTCAGACCCGGCACCGTGATGCTGGAGCACGGCCCGGCCTTCGCCGGCTCGCCCGGCGTGTTCACCGAGCAGGTGGCCTTGCCGCCGCCGGCGTCCACGGTGAACGTGACGGTCGCCGAGGTGGCGGTCGCCGACGAGCCGGTGACCGTGACCCGTGGCTCGGCGACGGTGCGGGCGGTGGTGGTGGCCTCCGGGCCGGGCCCGGCCTCGTTGACCGCCTTCACCTTCACGGTGACGTTCTCGCCGTTGCCCAACCCGGTGACGGTCGTGCGGGTGTCGGTCACCTCGCTGCTGCGCCCGCCGACGTCCACCAGGTACTTCGTCACCGGCCGGCCGTTCGCCTCGGCCGGCGCCCACTGCACGGTGATCGCGCCGGGCTGGTCGGCGACCGTGCCGGCCCGCAGGTCGACCGGTCGGCCGGGCGCCGCGAACGGCACCACCGTGTTGCTGACCGGCGAGGCCGCCGCGCCGGCGCCCTTGTCGTTGACCGCGACCACGGTGAACGCGTACTGGGTGCCGAACTCCAGCTCCCCGGCGGGCACCACCAGCTCCGTCTTCGTCGACTCGCCGGCCGGCGCGTTCGTCCCCGCCGAGCTGGCCGTCACCGCGTACTTCGCGATCTTGTTGCCCTGCCCGTTCGCCGCCGGCCATTTCACCAGCACCGTGCCGTCCGGCCGCTCCTGAGCGGTGACGCTCGCGGGCGGATCGGGCACGGCGGCGGTCGGGGTGACCGGGTTGCTGCTGCGCGACGGGCCGTCGCCCTTGGCGTTCACGGCGTGCACCGCGAACCGGTACGTCTCGCCGTTGGTCAGCCCCTTGACCTCCACCGCACGCTGGTTGGCACCGACCTCCAGGCGCTGGCCGGCGCCCTGCACCACGTACTTCATGATCTCGGCGCCGTTCGCGGCGGCCGGCCGCCAGCTCACCCGGGCCTGGGCGTTGCCGGCGGCGGCGGTGACGCTGCGCGGCGCGCTCGGCTTGCCCACCCGGGGCTTCTTCGGCGGGGGTGGCGGCGGGGGAGTCGGCGGCGGGTCGCCGCCGAGCACGTCGTTGGCGTACTTGTTGACCTCGCGCACCTGGTGCTTGTCGTCCACCACCCGGGCGGTCGCCGAGTCGGGGGAGTTGATGAAGAGGTGGTTTTCCCGCACCTCCAGCTCCAGCGGCCCGTTCGCCCGGCCGCGGATGGTGTCGACCAACTGGCCGCCGGTGTCGAAGGAGTAGATGGCGCCGGTGGCCTCGTCGGCGCAGTAGAACCTGTCCGCCCAGGCCACCGCCGGGCTGAGCCGGTCGCCGTTGCCCGGCACGGTGAACGCCCGCTCCTCGCCGGCGTCACCCACCACCAGCACCCGCCGCTCGGCCGACACGGTCACCGGGACGCGCGGACCGCTGGTGCGGGCCGGCAGCGCCGCCGGGCCGGTCAGCTTCAGGGGCGTCGGGTGCACCTCGCCGCGCTGCACCCGCACCAGCTTCCCGGCGGTGCGGTCGAGCACCGCGACCCCGTCGTCCAGCGTGGAGACCACCAGCTCGTGGCTGGCCTCGGCGACGTCGTACGTCTCGACCCGCTCGGGGCTGAGCCCGCCACCGGCGGGCGCGGCCGAGGCCGGCGCGGACGGCAGCTTCGCGGCGGTGACCGCCGACACTGTGCCCTCGCTGGGCACCGCGACCCAGAGCCGGCCCTCGCCGTCGAAGGTGCCGCCGGTGATGCCCGGCGGGTAGCGGACCGGCTCGCCGACCGGGGTCAGCGACCGCGGGTCGAGCTGGCGCACGATGCCCTGCACGGCGTCGACGACGAACGCCGCGTCCTCGTGCAGGGCGACGCTCACGCCGAGCCCGGGGGTGGTCCGCGTGGTCGCGGTGAGCTGCAGGGTGGCCAGGTCCAGTGAGCTGACCTGCCCGGTCTGCAGGTCGCGCAGGATCAGCAGCCGGTCGGTCTGGGTGACCTGCATCAGGTGGCGGCGGGCGTTGGGAACCTCGGTGCGGGTGTCGACGCGGGCGGTGACCCCGTTGACCCGGGCTAGCTCGCTGCGCGCGGCGCTCCACAGCCAGGAACTCGCGTCGTAGTTGGCCACCGCGTTGTCCGCCGCGCCCAACCCGAGGACGGTCAGCCCCATGGCCGCCAGCAGCGCGGTCACCGTGCCGACGGTCACCA
Source organism: Micromonospora sp. NPDC005161 (assembly GCF_053599855.1). Lineage (NCBI taxonomy): Bacteria > Bacillati > Actinomycetota > Actinomycetes > Micromonosporales > Micromonosporaceae > Micromonospora > Micromonospora sp. NPDC005161. The sequence goes on along the minus strand of NZ_JBSFYQ010000016.1, from coordinate 16,111 downwards.
GCCCGCCGCGCAGCCGGGACCGCGAACGGGGGGCTTCGGTGCGTGCGGCGTCCTCGATGCTGGCCACAGCCGGCTGCCTCCCCTGAGTCGTGGCAGGTGGCGCGCCTCGCGGCGACCCCTCCCCTGAGCCGGGTGCCATCATATGGCTCGGCAGGTGGCGGGGGAACCCGCACGGTCACCCCTGTGGATACCGAGCGTGTGCGGTGTGGACGAGCAGCTCAGCTCGGTGGGGTGCTGCGCTCCCGCTCGGTGCAGACCTGCCCCGAGGTGGCGAAGCTGTCCGTCGAGTAGACCGCCAGCACGGTGAAGCAGTAGTCCACTCGGGAGTTCAGGCCGTTGACCGTGTAGCTGGTCCGGCCAGGGTCCATGGTGGCCATCACTCCCAGCGCCTGCCCGGCCCGGCCACCGGCGACCATGAACGGCACCGCACCCTCGGACGGGTCGGTCCAGGTCAGCGTGATCGTGACCGAGTCGTCCCGCAGCTTCAGATCACCCGGCGGGGGGCCGGCCGCCGTCGGCGCCGCCGCGGTCGGCGCGGTCCCGGTCGCCGGTGGCGCGTCGTCGCGGTTCAGCAGCACCGCGCCCAGGCCGCCCACCGCCACCACGGCCACCCCGGCGGCCACCACCGCGCCGATCAGCGTCGCCCGGCCGCGGCCCGTCGACCTCTCATCGGTGTACGCCGGCCGATACCCGTCCTGGCCCGGGTGGTACTGCTGGCCCGGGTACACCTGCTGACCCGGTTGGTACTGCTGGGCCGGGTACCGCTCCTGGACCGGATACTGCTCGGGAGCGCCCGGCGGGTAGGTCGGGGCTGCGGTGGCAGGTGACGCGAAGGGACCCGGAGCAGCCGCTTCCGGCAGGGTCGACTCGGGGTACCCGCTGGAGATTTGCGTGGTCGGAGCCGGGTCAACACCCGGTGACCAGGCGGACGGTGCTGTCTCAAGCGGCGCCGCGACGGGGCTCGACGGTCGGGCAGTCAGGTCCGGCTGGGTGAGGCCCGAGTCAGGCCTTGCCGGAGCTCCGCTTGCCGGCCCGACGGGCGGGAACACCTCCGTCGAAGCGGGCGGCGTCACACCTGTCGAATGCGCTGGCGCGTCCGGCGGCATCGCCGTGGCACCGAGCTCACCCAACTCGACCTCGGCGTGTGCTTCACCCCCGCGCCCGTCCACCTGAGACCCACCCGCCGGGTCGTTGCCCGCCGTCGGTGACGGCGGCGGCGAGGTGCGGCTCCACGGCGGCGCGGTCAACCCCCACGGAGGTACGGGCGGCGCGCTCACCGGCGGCGCGGAGGTGGGTGGGCCGGACACCGGGTAGTCGTGGCCCGGTGGTGCGGAGACGGGCTGGTGGTAACCCGGCGGCCCGGACACCGGGTACGGCTGGCCCGGTGGTGCCGAGACAGGTTGGCCGTAGCCGGGTGGCCCCGACACCGGGTAGGGCTGGCTCGGTGGTCCGGACACGGGGTAGGGCTGGCTCGGTGGGCCGGATACCGGGTACGGGTGGCCGGGCACTCCGGACACCGGCTGGGGGTAGCCGGGCGGTCCGGAGACGGGATAGGGGTGGCCGGGTGACCCCGACACGGGGTAGGGGAGCCCCGGTTCTCCTGACATGGGGCGGTTGTGGCCGGGCGGTCCGGACACGGGGAGGTTGCGGCCGGGGGGTGCGCTCACCGGGTGCGCCTGTTCGGGAGGTGCGGTGGCGGCGGAGGGCCCGCCCGCCGCGCCGCCGGCCACGTTGGGTGAACCGCTCGCCTCGGCCGGCGTGGCCGCAGCCCGGGCCGTCTCCTCGGCCAGGAGCGGCTCGATCTGCTGAACCTGGATCGTCGGGTTGTCCCATTGGGGCGCCGGAGACGGCGGGACCGCCGGGGCTGTCGGCGCGGCGGCTGGCACCGGGGTGGATGGCGTCGGCGGGGGCGGCGCGTCGACCGCTGGGTGCTGCGGTTGGTCGCCCACGCGCTGGCGTGGCGGTACGGGTGATTCGGACAGGGGCCGGGGTGGCTGCTGCGGTCCGACCAGCAGCTGCGGCTGCGCCGGCTGGCTCGCCGGCCGTGGGCGAGGCGACAGGTCGACCGGCGGTCGGGCTGGTCCCGGCTGCTGCTCGGTGCGCTGGCGCGGCGGCACGGGTGGTGAGGCGGGAGGTGCTGGCGGCGGCGCGAGAGTTGCTGACGGCGGCGCGGGAGGTGCTGGTGGCGGCGGTCCGGGCTGCGGTGACCCCGGCGTGACGGAGGTCGGTGTCGATCGAGCTGCCGGCGGGGCCGGCGTCACCCGGGGGGCGGGAGCCGGTCCCGGCGGTGGACCGGTATCGGTGGGCGGGGGTGGTGCGGCGGGTGCGCGTACCGCCGAAGGGGTCGGCTGAGGAGGGGCCGGCGGTGGCGGCGGAGCCCAGGGCGACGCGGCGGCCGGCGGTTCGGCCGCCGACGGTCGCATCGCGGCCAGGGTCGCCAGGGACAGCGTCGGACCGGACAGCGCCGAGCGCGTCCCTGCATCGTCTGCCGGGGCGGGATCGGCGGACCGGTTGTCAGGGGCCTGCCGGGGTGCCGGCGTCGACACGTGCCGCTCGGCCGGCGCGGCCGGGCCGGGAGCGGCATCGCCGAGGTAGTGGCGGGCGGCGCGTACCACCGGGTGGTGCACCCCGAGCACGGCGGGCCCGGCGGTGGCGACGCGGGTGTAGTTGCGGCGGGCCTCGTGCCGGTTGCCCAGTTCCTCGGCGACCTCCGCGAGTTCGAAGGCGAGCGCGAGCATCACCGGGTCCGAGTGCTCCCAGCGCCGCTCGCCCGCGGCGAACGCCTCCTCCAGCACCCGGCGGGCGGCGAGCGGGTTGTCCGCCTCCCGGTGCAGCCGGGCCAGGAGGTGCGCGGTGTGCAGCACCTCGGGGTGGTCTTCCCCGTACGGCGGGCGGGCGGATCCGACGGCCTCCGCGAGCAGTTGCTGGGCGGCGCTGAGGTCGCCCGCGGCGCGCAGGGCGAGGGCCCGGTGCTGGGCGGCAGCCAGAGGAGAGGGATGGGGCACGTGGCAATGCTGCCGTCAGAGGGCCGCCGGACGCTACCCGGACACGTCTTCGGCCGTGCGTCGGTGAGCCCTCGTGAGGCGGTCTGAGCAGCGGTGGAAACGCCTCGACGGGGGGCTCGGATGGCGATGTGCATGATCCACGAGTGGCGTGTACAGTAACTCCCCGTGCGGCCCGCCGGGCCGACCTTCGGGTGTCAAGATCATCCAGGTCGGCGAGGTAGGCTGAACGAGCAGGTCCGGGTGGCGGAATGGCAGACGCGCTAGCTTGAGGTGCTAGTGCCCGTATAGGGCGTGGGGGTTCAAGTCCCCCCTCGGACACAATTTAGTACATGATCCACTTGGGTTTGCCTGAGCGGATACCGTGCGGGCGGTTGGCCGATAGGTCAGGTTCAGCCCCAATTCGCGGTAGATCAGGGCCTTGTCGGCGGGGTCGGCGTCGCGGAGGACGGCCGTGATGTTTCCCAGGGTTTCCACGATGCGGCGGATCTCGTCGGGGCTCATTGTCTGGCGTCCGTTGAGGCGGCGCAGCTTGGCCTCGGCAGTGACCTGTTCTGCTTGGACGTCGGCGATCCATCGGCTGACGACGGCGGGGTCGGCGCCGCTGTCGAGGGCGGCGCGGTAGCGGTCCAGCCGGGTGGTGCAGGTGGCGAGGGTTTCCCGTGCCGCCTTGATCGCCTGTTGGTCGGCGTCGTCGTGTTGCGCTTCGGCCATGGCGTGGACGGTTGCGGTGAGTTGGCTGGGTGAGAAGGCTCGGGCGAGCCATGGGTCGAGTTGTTCGAGGATGTGGTCCTCGCGGACGTAGACGCTGCGGGGGTGGGCGATGCGGTTGGCGTCGGCGTACTCGGCGGCGTAGGTGCAGCGGTAGTTGTTGCGGTCGTTGTTGAAGCTGCCGATCATGCGCCGGTGGCAGATGCCGCAGTGCAGGAGGCCGGACAGCACGTAGTTGCGTTTGCTGGCCCGGGGCTTCGTGACTCCATCGGGACGCCGTCCTGCACTGGCGATCAGCGTCTGGGTATTGGTGTACGTCTCGTCGTCCACGAGTGGTTCGTGTGCCAGGGCGCCGGAGTAGATCCACTCGTTGGCGGGGTTCCAGCGCAGCTTGGTTTCGTGTCCGAGGGCAACGTCGTCGACGTCGATCAGGATTTCGGCCTTGCGTTGTTTGTTCCACACCTGGCGGCCGGTGTACCGGGGGTTGGTCAGGATGACGCGGATGGCGCTCTTGCTCCATGCCGTGGTGGTGCGGTGTGGGTTGCGTCGCCGGTCGTAGGCCGAGGGGGAGAGGATGCTGTCGCGGGTGAGTCCTTCGGCGATGGCGAAGATGCCCTGTCCGGCGAGGTACTCGGTGTAGATGCGTCGTACGACGGGTGCGGTGAGCGGGTCAGCTTCCAGGTGGTGCAGCCGTCGACCGTCGGCGGCCTTGCCCGGATTGGGGTGGGGGCCGGCGTCAACGAGTCGGTAGCCGTAGGGTGGCCGTCCACCGAGGAATCGTCCCTCGGTTGCGGCCTGGGCGGCCATGGCACTGCGGACTCGCACCTTGATGCGGTTGCGCTCGCCTTTGCTCATGCCTCCGTAGAGGGCCATGTCGAGGTCGTGAGCGTCGCTGCCCGGGTCGACAGCCGCACCGACCTCAGGCACCCACAGTTCGACACCGTAGTGCTCGAACAGGGGGAAGGTGAGCCCGAACTGATTGCCGTAGAAGGCGCGCTGGGGTTCACCGATCACGACGGCAGCGAAGCCTCGGTGCGGGTCGCGGAGCGCGGCGAGCAGGCGGGTCGCCTCGCCGCGACGTCTCCACGGCAGGGATCGGGACAGCCCGATGTCGAAGAACTCTTCGACCACCTGTCCGCCTACCGGCTCGATCAGGGCTCGCGATCGAGATAGCTGCCAGGCCCGGGATGCTTCCGGGTCCTGCTGGTCCTCGGTCGACACTCGCCCGTAGAAGGCGAATCGCAGAGGTTGAGCAGCGAAGGCCCCTTGATCCGACCCGTGCCGGTTGAATCCTCGGTCAGTGTTCATTCTTCCTCACTTTCGGCGCGCGGTAGCTGTCCGTGGGCGGCGAGAAGTATCCGTAGAAGCCGGCGAGCGGCGGTCAAATTGAGGTCGGGCGGATCTAATGGAACGATCACCGTGGGTGATGTACGTTGGTGGTCCTGTGTCGACTGATCGACGACACAATTATATGCATTGTCATTGGAATTGGGAAAATCTGGCAATGGTTGTGCCATAGACGCTCCGTGAAGCAGAGGCATCCGAGTATTGGATGCCGAGCGGAATCTTCATCGGTGCCTCCTTTCTGGAGCTGACGACCTTGGTCGGTTGGCAGCAGACGCGGCGAGTGATGTGTAGTACCGCGAAGCGCTGGACCTGCTGTGGCGCGTGAGTCCGACCGCCTCGCTTCGGTGCAAGCGGCAACTCTTCCGGGCGAACGAGGGCGGCCTGAGGTGTCCTGGGATTTGCCCTCTACGCGGCCGTGCCTGCTTCGGGGCCGCTTTCTCCCTGCTCAGCCCCACGAGGGAAAAGGCGCATGTATCGGAGTGGCGCGCCGTTTCCTTTCGAAGCGCATGCAATAAGCAGCAGCACTTCGCTCTATTGTCGAGCGCGGGGTCCTCCACGCGGCACCGGAACAGTTCGCTGACCCTGGCGCGTACCTTCGCGGCTCTGAAGCAACGAGCTAGAAGGGGGATCCGAGCCGGAACGGTTGTACGAGGCTGCGCAAGCGGTAAGAACGCTTTCGTCGGTCTTCAGTCGCTTGGGCGGTCGGTGAGGCGGCGCAGCGTTGTTCCTGGCTGGGGGAAGGCGAGCCGCAGGGTGTGTGTTCGCGCTCCCTACGGCTCACCCGTTGGCCGCCCGAGAGGTGATTCCCTTCCCGGACCTGTGGGACGAACCTTTCGTCGCGGCCCCCGCTGAGACCGGGCGGTGGCGGGACGTCTGGCTGGCGGCTGACGAACGCGATGGCCACCGAGTCCGCATCGGCGCCGTCGCCGTGCAGCCCGACGACTGTCTCAGTGCGATCGCCAACGGCTACGGCATCGCTTTGGCCCCGAATCCGCCGCCCGCTTCTACGCCCGCCCTGGCATCGTCTACCGGCCCGTCAGCGGCGTCAGCCCTAGCCAGATCGGCGTGGCCTGGGCAGCCGGCGACCACGCCAATCCCGTCATCCAAGACTTCGTCCGCTGCTGCTTGAGCAGTCGACCACCGCTGCCGTGCCGGGCTCCGTATCCGCCCAGTCCAGAGGAGTGCGAGGCCCGACGTCGATGAGGAGCAGAACCCTTGTATCGCTCCGGTCATCAGACTGTGGTCGTTGAATTCTCGCCCACCTGATGCATTTCCCGAGGGTTGCCGTAGCGGACGGCTGTCCCCGGTTGTTCGTGTACCGCGACCTACCGGTGGAGCCGTCCGGTCACACGAACCGGAAAAGTGCAGGTCAACAGCGAGATCACGTCATGGAGTGGACCGAATGTGCCAGAACCCGAACCGCCTCCCAGCAGCTCAGGGGCCAGTTGTGGCGGTTGCGCCGGTACGTCGGCGGACACCGTGACGTGGGCCGCCCGACATGATCACGTCGTAGCGCGCTACGCATTCATGCCTTACTAGGACTGACCAGTCCTGTTTGGTAAGCGATGACAACCAGTTGTGCGCGGTCGCGCGCACCCAGTTTCGCCATCGCGTGGCTGACATGGGTGCGCGCGGTGGCTGGGCTGAGAAACAACTCGATGCCGATCTCGTTGTTGCTCATGCCCAATCCCACCAGGGCTAGCACTTCACGCTCGCGCTGGGTTAGCACCGCGAGCCGGTCCTCCGCGGCCTGGGTGGCTGTTCGTTGCGCGGTGAACTGGCTGATGAGGCGTCGGGTGATCCGCGGCGCGAGCAGCGCGTCTCCGGCGGCGACCACCCGGATGGCATGCAGGAGCTCGGCCGGTCCGGCGTCTTTGAGCAGGAAGCCGCTGGCGCCGGCTTGCAGTGCCTCGAAGACGTACTCGTCGGTGTCGTAGGTGGTCAGGATGAGGACTCGGACCTGCTCCAACCCGTGCGTCTCGGCGATCTGGGTGGTGGCTCGAATCCCGTCCAGCTTTGGCATGCGGATGTCCATGAGGACGACGTCGGGGCGGGTGGCGCGGGCCCGCTCGACGGCTTCGGCGCCGTTAGTGGCTTCTCCCACCACCGTGATGTCGTCTTCGAGTTCGAGTAGGACCTTGAACCCGGATCGCACGAGACCCTCATCGTCGGCGAGCAGCACCTTGATCGGAGCGTTGGTTAACGGTGACGCGGCCGCTGCGTTCACAGGCGCGACCCGGTCGGCGCGAGGGGCAGCCGGGCCGTGACTTCGAACCCTCCGCCCGGAGTCGGCTTGGCGTCGAGTTCTCCGCCCAGCAGTTGACAGCGCTCGCGCATTCCGAGGATCCCGTGGCCGGGCGTGGCCGAACTGCCGGTGCTGGTCGGATACTGGGCCGGTAGGTGCGGGTAGGCGGGGTCATCACCTGTGGCGGCACGGCGGCCCTCATCGGTCACGCGGATCTCCAAGACGTCGACCCCCGGGTTCAGCGCCACCGTCACCCGAGTCGGGCCGACGTGGCGGATCACGTTGGTGATCGATTCCTGCAGGATTCGGTAGGCAGCACTCCCCACCGCGCTCGGCAACGGCGTCGCGGGCGAGGTCTCTTCGAGGTTGATGTCGAGTCCGGCATCGCGTGCCTTGGCGGTGAGTTCCTCGATCTGCCCAAGCCCGGGGTACGGCACGCGCCCGTTGTTGTCGTCACGGAGTACCCCGAGGATGGCGCGCATCTCCCGCAGCGCCCGAGAACTGGTCTGCTCGATGACTTGCAGCGCCTCGCGTGCCACTTCCGGCCTCTTGTCGAGCACGTGCGCGCTGACACCGGATTGGACGTTGATGATCGCGATGGCGTGCGCAACCGTGTCGTGGACCTCGCGCGCGATCCGGAGCCGTTCGGCGTCGACCCGCGCCCGCGCCTCCTCCTCGCGAGTCCGTTCAGCCAGCTCGGCACGCTCCTGAGCTTCGGCTGCGATGACCCGTCGAGACCGAACGGACTCGCCGAGCGCCGCGCTCATCACCGACGCACCGATCCGGAAGAACACCCAGCCGATGGCGGCGCGTGGCTCGATGTCGGCCGCGGCGACCAGCCATCCGACGGCGAGCACCGTGGTACCGAAGCCAGCCAACACCAGCGACCGGCGCCCGTCGCCGTACGCGGTGAGGGTGTACAGGGCGACGAAGAGCCCGAGCCAGCCGGGCCCGTCCGGGAAGTCGAGGCTGAAATACACCAAGCTGACGAGTGCGGTGGTGACAAACACCGGAACCGGCCACCGGCGGCGGACGGCCACGACCAGGCCACTCAACGCCAGCAGCGCGTATCCGAGGTTGCCGAGGTCGGCGAGCGGACGCGATGCCCCGTCGACGGCAACGCGGGCGACCGTGCCCTGCACCTGCATCACGGTGACGAAGAGCGCGAGCGCCACGTCCTGCGCCACCACCCGCAGGGAGAACGACACGGCACGCTGTTCCATGCAGCGATCCTACGGTTCTCGTCCACAGGCGAATCTGGGCCCAGACGCGCGACCTGCTACGCCGGCGGGCGTAGTGAGATACGAGGTCGTCTACGGCCAATTGCGTAGACGCTGCCACCCGCTGTCCGAGGCCACGGCAGCCTCCCCGGCGCGATGATCGCCGCCATGAGCGATCACCCCCACCCACTTCGAGGAGCGCACCATGCGTAGATTCTTCGCCGGCCTGGCGGCCCTACAGATGTTGGCCGTCGTCACGCAGTTCTTCCTGGCCGCCAGCGGTGCGTTCGACACGGCACCCAACGATGAGTCCAACCGCACCGCGCGCTGGGCGGCGGAATTGTCCTGCTCGCGGTCCTGGTGGCCATCGTCGCCGCGACAGCCCGGATGCCCGGGCGGCTCATCGGGATGAGCGGCCTGGTCGCGGGGCTCGCGGTTGTCGAGTTCGTGATCAAGGGGATCGCCACAGCGCTCAACGGCACCGGCGGCAGCTCGACCGCCGGCGGGCTCGTCTTCGGTCTGCACGCGGTCAACGGTCTCGCCATCCTGGCGATGGCCGGGATGATCGTCCGCCAGGCCAGGCAGCTGTCCGGGCCGGCCGCACCCACGCGACAGGCGCCATGAGCACGAGGCTGTTGATCGTCCTGGACCACGTCGTCGCGCTGCTGGGCGTCGCGGCGTGGTTCGCGACCGGCGTCATGCTGGCGCTCCGGCGAACCCGGCTGGCGCTCGCCGTTCTCGTCGCGGCGGTGCTCGTGACGCTGGCCCGGGTGGTCAGCGTGGCGATACTGGCCGGCCGGGGCTGGTGGTTCGTACAGGAGAAGGTGCTACTGGGGCTGCCGATGCTGGGGGTCGCCGGGGCCGTCGCCGTGCTGCTCGTAGGCCCACAACTGCTCGCGGCGAGACGGGGGCGAGGCGACGGAGCGTCGGTAGACGGCGTGGTTTCGGTGTTCACTGCGGCTTACGCGGCACTGGCCGGTCTTGTGGTGACCTTCCTGGTCGGGTACCCGCTCACCGTGAGCACGGCCTTGATCACGATCTCACTCGTGTGCGCCGGCGCGTTGCTGACCGCGCGGGTGATCGCGCCGCCCACCGGGAACGCCGCTGGTGCGGGCGTCGCTCAGGCACCGGAGGGTCGACGCGCGATCTCGCGCCGCCGGTTCCTCGGCTGGACCGGTGGCGCGGTCGTGGTGACCGCGGCCGGTGCCGGCACTGGGCTGTCGTTCCTCCCCGCCGAATCGGTGAGCAGGGGAGGCGGCCCGGGACGCTCGTCCCGAGCGGCCGTGTCGGTGGCCGACCTACGGGGCTCCGGCTCACCGGCACCGGGTGGCACCGTGCGGCGGCACGTGCTCACCGCGAAGAAGGCCACCGTACGGCTCCCGTCCGGACGAGAGATCGACGCGTGGACCTACAACGGCGAGGTCCCGGGTCCGGCGATCACCGCGACCCAGGGTGACCTGATCGAAGTGCGGCTGCGCAACGCCGACATCGAGGGCGGCGTGACCCTGCACTGGCACGGCTACGACGTACCGTGCGGCGAGGACGGCGCGCCGGGTGTGACCCAGATGGCCGCGGGACCCGGTGAGGACTTCGTCTACCGGTTCCGCGCCGACCAGGTGGGCACCTACTGGTACCACACCCATTACGCGTCCCACGTCGGCGTACACAAGGGGCTGTACGGAACCCTCGTCGTGAAACCGCGCGACGGACGGCGAGCCGACGAGCACTCTGCGGCGGAGCAGGTGGACCTGACCCTGCCCGTGCACACCTTCGACGGCACCGTCGTGATCGCAGGCAGAGACGGCCAGACCGAACACCCCGCACCACCCGGTACACCCGTGCGGCTGCGATTGATCAACACCGACTCGGATCCGCACCGGATCGTCCTCGCCGGAACCCCGTTCCGGATCGCGGCCGTCGACGGCCGAGACCTCAACCAGCCGGGGGAGGTCAGCGGCGTCGGACTGCACCTGCCCGCAGGCGGGCGATACGACCTGGTGTTCCTCATGCCGGACACGTCCGTGGCACTCGTTGTCGACGACGATCGTGACGGCGGACTGCGCATGCGGCCGCATGGCGATGCCCCCGGTGAAGCGCGCGTCGAGGACACGTCCGACTTGCCGGAGCTGGACCTGCTGCGGTACGGAGCTCCGACCGCCGTGCCCTTCGACACCCGCAATGCCGACCGGCACTTCACCATGGTCCTCGACCGCGGAGTGGCCATGGTCGACGGCCGACCGGCGTACGCGCAGACCGTCAATGGCCGAGGCCACCCCTCCGTCCCCGATCAGCTCGTCGCCAAAGGCGACATCGTCCGGTTCACCGTCGTCAACCGAAGCCTGGAAACGCACCCCTGGCACCTGCACGGCCATCCCGTGCTGATCCTGTCCAGGAACGGAACGCCGTCGACGGGCAGTCCGCTGTGGGTGGACACCTTCGACGTCCGGCCAGGCGAGAAATGGGAGGTCTCGTTCCGCGCTACGAATCCCGGAATCTGGATGAACCATTGCCACAACCTGCCCCACGCGCATCAGGGCATGATGCTGCGACTGCACTACGACGGCGTCACGACGCCATTTGGCGGCCCGCACGGCGGAATCTCGGGCCATGGCCACTGATCCAGCCCGCGCCGCTCCTCAGCCCGGTGGGTGCGCGGACGATCTCAAGTCGAATCTCCTTGTCCTGGTCCACCGGCACACCCGGACAATCATCGACGCCGAACTGCATCGGCTGGCCCGTCGAGCCCCATCCCTCTCCCCTGCCGACTTGGACGTCATCAACACGGTGCTGGAAGAGCTCGCCGAGTCGGTGACTCTCGCCCCGCTGCGAAACGCACCACGGGAAACAGCGGTTCTGCTAACACGCATTTTCGGCGCCGGAATGAACACCGATCGAGTGCAACACTCAACGACTTGAGGAGAGATTGATGACAACCGAGACTTCCCGTACGGATGGGGCTCTGGCGGGACTAGCCCGGTTCTGTTACCGGCGCCGTCGCCTGGTCCTCCTGACCTGGATCGTCGGCGTCATCGCCGTGGCGATCGTCGGCTTCGGCTTCGGCGCCGCCTCCGACAACGACTTCTCCGGTGGAGACTCCGATTCCGCCAGGGCGCAGGTTCTGATCGAGAAGCACTTCCCCGAGCAGCAAGGGGACACGCTGACTCTTGCGATCAAGGCAGAGAAGGGGATCGACGACCCCGCCGCCCGGCAGAAGATCGAGAAGGTCATCGCCGATCTGGACGCCTCACCCATTACAGGACCGGTGACCTCGCCGTATCAGGACGAGGATCTGGTGACGAAGGATCGTCGTATCGCCCGTACGACCATCCCGCTGACCGACAAGGAGGTGAAGAAGACCGCCGTTGAGCCCCTGGTGACCACGGTCAAGGAAGCCTCCGGTGACGGCGTGACGCTGGGGCTGGGCGGGGACCAGGCAGCGAAGGCCGAGACACCTCCGCAGGGTCCGGCCGAGAGCGTGGGCGTCCTGGCGGCAGCGGTGATCTTGTTCATCGCCTTCGGGTCACTGGTGGCGATGGGCCTGCCGATCGTGACCGCACTGCTGGCGATCATCGCCGGCATCGCCCTGATGAAGCTGGTGGGGCACGTGGTCCCCTCGCCGGATTTCACTGTGATCCTCGCCGCGATGATCGGGCTCGGTGTCGGCATCGACTACGCACTGTTCATCCTGACCCGGTACAAGGACAGCCTGCAGGACGGCGATGAGCCCGAGAGCGCCACTGTCAAGGCCATCACCACCGCAGGACGCGCGGTGCTGTTCGCCGGCACGACCGTTGTGATCGCGTTGCTGGGCCTGATCGTCATGGGACAGAGGCTGATGACCGGAGTGGCCGTCGCCACGTCGGTGATCGTGCTGGTGACGATGATCGCCGCAGTGACCCTGCTGCCGGCGTTCCTGGGCTTCACCGGCCACAAGATCAACTCGCTGCGCCTGCCCCGTCGCACGTCCCGCAAGCAGAGGGCCGACGGTGTCCCGTCTCGGGAGCGCCGCACTCCCGCCGAGCGCTGGGCGGGCGTGGTGCAGCGCAAGCCGCTGGTCGCCGCGGTTCTGGCCGGCGCGGTCCTGCTGGTGCTGGCCGCCCCCATGCTGTCGATGCGGCTGAGCCTGCCCGACGCCAGTGTCCAGCCCCACGACAGGAGCAGCTACACCTCACACAAGATCGTCTCCGAGGGCTTCGGTCCCGGCTACGGCGCACCCCTGATCTTCGCCACCGAGGTCGACTCCAAGAACGCCGATCTGCGTCCCGTCGTCGAAGCGGTCAGCAAGACCGAGGGCATCGCCTACGCCACGCAGCCTCGGATCAGCGAGGACGGGCAGGCCGCCACCTTCATAGCCTTCCCTAAGACCGGATACCAGGACGAGGCGACCGCGGACCTGGTGCACCAACTCCGCGACGACGTGCTGCCCAAGGCGCCCGGCGGCGAAGGGGTCTACGTCGGCGGCCCGAACGCCGCCACGATCGACAACGCAGACGAGGTCGGCTCGCGCCTGCCCCTAATGATCGCGGTCGTCATCGCGATGTCCGTGGTGCTGCTGATCGCGCTGGTCCGGTCGGTCACGATCGCGCTGCAGGCCGCCGTGATGAACCTGCTGTCGATCGGCGCCGCCTACGGCGTGCTCGTCGCGGTCGTGCAGTGGGGATGGCTCGGCTCGGCCCTCGGTTTCCCCACCGAAATGCCGATCACGACCTGGGTGCCGATGATGATGTTCCCGGTCCTGTTCGGCCTGTCGATGGACTACGAGGTCTTCCTGATCTCGCGGATCCGTGAGGAGTACGAGCGCACCGGCGACACCCGGATGGCCGTCACTCGCGGGCTGGCACGGACCGCCAAGGTCATCACGGCCGCGGCCGCCATCATGATCGCCGTCTTCACGACCTCCCTGCTCGGCCACGACGTCGCGGTCAAGCAGGGAGGTCTGGGCATGGCCGTCGCCGTACTCATCGACGCCACCATCGTCCGGATGGTCCTCGTCCCCGCGGTGATGGAACTGTGCGGCAAGGCCAACTGGTGGATGCCCGGACGCCGGGCACCGAAGGCGACCTCGGCTTCACAGGCCAGGGTCGCGGAAGAGGTCAGAGGCTGACCCTTCCTGGAGTCGGAGTGCGGGGAACCCTCGGCGGATTCCCCGCGCTCCTCTTGCGAAGATCCGGAGAGCGCAGTCTCGGGGGCGTCCCTCGTGTAGGACGGACCCGCTGTCCGAGGCGGCCGCAGCGATCCGGCACCTCGAGGTGGAGCAGGCCCGGGGCTGTTCCGGGTGGCCGGGCGGTGCTGGCGCCCGCCCGGCCAGCCGGTCGAACAGCAGGCCATCGATGCAGGCAACGAGATGATTGCCGATCTGCTCCGGGTGCCGGGCTACCCCCGACCCCGGCACAGCACGCTGACCATAGGGACCAGACAGGTTAATGGTCGTTCAGCATGAACAAGAGCGTCTGGTGCTCGACATCCAGGAACGCGACCCGCCACCGCGTCGACGGATTCCCCTCGTTGTACAACCTGCTGTGTAACCACCGCGGCTCCGCCGGCAGGAACGGCACGAGAGCGAGCCACGCGTCCGAAGGGGTGCTGGAGTGCGGAAGCTCATCAAGCTTGACAGATACGTACGGCACGAACTCGTATCGCTCCGCCAATCGCCGCGCGTCCTCCGGACGCAGCTTGACCACACCCTGGTACGCCCAGTCCGTCGGACCCGGCACTCTGGTACATGGGTTGCCCAACGCGCGTACTTGCCAGTGAACCTCAGGGTAATCGCCGAGATCCGGCATCTCCTCCGGCGGATCCCAGCGGTCGGTACGGACCTTCACCTCCCCAGCGTGCACCGACTCCTGGCACGCGCTCACCTCGGCCGGATCGTCGCTGCCGGACAGGATTGCGGCCGCGACGAACCCGACGACCACCAGCAGCATCGCGGCAGACGCGCCGAGTACGGCCACCAGTGCAGGAGTGCGGGTTTTCATGGCCATGAGAGTACGAATCCTCGGTGAAAGCGCCATACGGCGGTAGCCAGTTCGGCGGTAGACCACAAAGGGTGGGTGGATGTGGTGTTGTAAACGGCGAGTTCAAAAGCTGATCTCCTCGTCGGCATCTCTGAGGAGGGCCGGGGTTCGGGGCGGAGCCCCGAGGTCTTCTGCGTCCTGGTCGTCCGTCAGGGTGGCCGGCCGGCCCGGCCGATGCCGGCCGGAGGTCGCCAGCAGGCCGGGGCCGGGCCGGCGCCGGCCTGGCACCGCACGAGCTGCGGCACACGGCGGCCAGTCTCGCGGTGGCCGAGGGCGCCAACGTGAAGGCGGTCCAGCGGATGCTCGAGCACGCCTCGGCGGCGATGACGCTGGACGTGTACGCGGACCTGTTCGAGGACGATCTGGACCAGGTGGCGGACCGCCTGGACCGGGCGGCGGGTCGTGCCGCTGCGGACTCAGTGCGGACTGACGGCGCCGGCCCGGACCTCGACGCGGTTCGCCCGGGTCGCCGACAGCATGGTTGAGCAGGGCGTTTGCATGGTGGACCGGATGTGGCAGAAAACGAACCGCATTCCCGCAGCTCAGGGACCTGCTGTATCAGTTTCGGCCGTTCGTCAGCGGGGCATCGTAGGCAGCTGAGGGCGCGTGGATCCAGATTGACTACCGGTGACGATCGAGCAGTCGATGGTGCACTCACCCGGCGATCATCAACGTACGACAGACAGGACCGCCCGCCGTCGGGCGGACCGCCCTTGCCACCAGGATGGCTACTTTTGACTACGCCTTGTCACCTCACCAGAAGGACGAGTACCAGCGGATCAAACGCCGGCCCCACCTTGTAGAGGGGCGACGCCATCGTAGGCACCGGTGACGGTCCGGAGGAGCTCGACATTGCTCGGGTAGGTCGCCGAGAGGAGTTCGCGTATTACGGGTTCACGGTCATAGTCGTCGGCCAGACGTAAGCCGAGGATGACGTTGGCCATCATGCCGGCGGCGAGGGTCTGACTGGCTTGTTCGGGTGTGAGATGGCCGTGGTTGACGAGCACTTGGTAGACGCGGAGGAAGCCGTCTCTGGCGAGTGGCCCGATCTCCGGATCGGTGCCGGCGGTGAAGGCGTGCGCGAGGCAGAGTTGCAATCCCTGCTCCTTGAACAGTTGAAGGTAGGCGACACCGATACGCGGTGCGAGGTCGCCAGGTGCGTCGTCGTCGATCGTCTGCTCGAACACCTCGACCACCCTGTCGAGCGCGTGCTCGATCGCGGCTCGGACGAGCGCGTCTTTGCTGCCGAACAGGGACACCACGTATGGCTGGCTCACGGCGGCCTCGCGGGCGATGTCTGCCGTGGTGGTTGCGGCGAAGCCCTTGCTGCCGAAGATCCGGATCGCCGCAGCGAGCACGGAAGCGCGCCGCTGGGACGAGGAGACTCGTTTCTGGCCCATGGTTGACATGTTATCAATCAATCAATAACCTTCGCGAGACGTGGGCTGCCGATCAGCCACTTCGGCGGGAGCACTAGCCTCGGTCTTTCACGGCGGTCGTGATCTTGAGGGCTGAGACTGTTGGGTAGAGACAGCGAAGTGCCTACCACGTAAGGAAAACTGACCGGTGTCG